>CAZQIJ010000200.1:0-8166 GCA_964592955.1 uncultured Anaerolineaceae bacterium | reverse complement strand
GGCTGGGTGTCAGTGTCGCTGTGGGCGTGGGTGTCGGTTGATTCTCCGGCGGAACAGCGGCCTGCGCCACCGTAAGATCCCCTTCACGATTCAGCGGAGCCTGGGCAGAGGTCGGCTCGAATTCGATCCAGCCAAAACCAGGAAAATAGGCTTCAACCCAGGTGTGCGAATCGCGTTCGCGCACAATAAAAGCCTGCTGCGCATCATCCCATGTGCCCTGGGCAAACCCGGCAGCCATACGCGCCGGGACATCCTGGCTGCGCAGCATAACGATCATGGCGGTGGCATAGTAGTTGCAGTAGCCTTCACGTGTATCAAAAAGCACCCAGTCCACCGGGTCAATTCCGGCAGGCGGTTGTGGGATTGTCTCGTTATAGGTGATATTGGCGCGCAGCCAGCTTTCTATCGCTTTGGCTTTATCGTAGGGCGTCGTCGCGCCCGCCGCATTAACGATGTTCTGTGCAAGGTCGCGGGTGGCCTGGCTGATCACCCATTCAGAATCGCGCAGGTACTGAGGATGGTTGGCAATCCATGCCGGGTAATTCGTACCGGCATTGCGCAACTGGTCGGCAGTGGCGATGCTGACCAGGCTGGTGGTGGTATAGCTTTCCCCCTGGCCAATGACACGCAGCGGGCGGATTACCGAGACGTTCATGTACCGTGGTTCGATTTCAGACACGTACTGCAGATCGGTTCGGGTAGGCAGATTGACCTGCGATGGCTGCGGCGCGGTGTAAATCAAACGCGAGGAGCGCAGCAGGCTCACATACGTCTGCTCTACCGGGGTCCGCGCAGCAGTCACTTCCCAGTTGATGTTGAGAGGCGCTTCAGAAGTCGTCAGCCGGATGCTAGCGCCGGGTGTCCAGCGTCCCAGCTCATAGGTATCGAACACCCGCGAGCGCCAGTAATAGCGACGATCTGGCTGCACCTGGACGGCCAGCACGGGTTGGTCGCCCAGGCGAATTGCGCCGCTGAGTTCAAGCGACTCACCCCCATAATAATCCGCGCTGGTGGGGCCTTCCGCCGCGATAGGCGCGAACAGGCGGTTCAGCAGTTCGTTGACCTGCTCCATCGGATCGGAACTGAGGAAAGCCTGAAAGCTGTCCAGGCGATCCTGAAGATCACCCGACGGCACAATCCATGCTGCCAGCAGCACCACCAGCGCCAGCACAGCGCTGAAGCGCATGAACTGCTGCCGCAGCCCGCGCGGCACGCGGATGCCGTTGGAGTACCATTCCCATTCGCGCGCATCGATGTTGGACCGCGCGATCATCACGAGGGCAAAAAACGTAAACGCGATCAGGTACAGGTCGAGGTTTGCGCTTCCCGGAATAACCGCCGTCGTCACCAGGATCAGCGCGGGTGGCAGAATGACGCGCCACACCCGGTCGATGCGAAACACGTGCCATGCCGCGTTGTAGCCCAGAAACCAGAACAGCAGACCAACCAGCAGCGTGAGCACGATCTCGTCCGTGTTGATGCCGCCGGTAAACGCATCATAGATCCAGGTAACAGTCCGCGAGATCAGGTCATACATGCCGCCGGGAATGGTCATGGCGGCCAGGATAAACAGAAGACAGACCCCGTACCCGGTACTGATCAGCAGTGCAAGCAGTTCGTTGTACTGGCTGCGCGCCAGAAGAAACCCGAAGATTACGCTCAGCAGCGTGATTGGGACGACAACCTGCATCGTCAGGGGCCATTCTGCTGCCTGAAGCGCCAGCCCAGGCAGCAGCAGCAGCACAAAGGTAACAACCAGTATGGTCAGATCACCAGGGAGCACTGTACGCCGCCATGACCTTGCGAGCCGCTCCTGCAGCGATTGCGGCGGTACAGATTTGTTTCTCGTGGTAGATGTCATCACATGTAACTCATTGGTGGACGTTCAAACGCAGTGTGGAACTGCGCCTGCTGATCTCATTCTAATTCACGCTAAATCCGCACCGCAAGCCCAGACAGCGCACGCTTAACCACCGATCTTCCCACGCACAGGCACACGCGTTATCACAACAGCGTCGTAAGACCGCCAGCCTTCAGGCATGGGGATATGTGGCGTGCTCACCTTGAAGACAGTCCTGTGCGGCAGGGGTTGAATTTGCGCTGCGAGACGTGAGGCTCCGCCTGCGAATTCGTTTCACAATGCAACCCTCAGGGGTAGCTGTGTGCCGTCAGAGCGCCAGTAAGACGCAGGGTTTACTTCGCAGGCGCGTGGTTCGCAGGCGTCTTAGGTTGTTCCAGGAAAACAGCTCTCCCTGGCTGTTTCTTTGCCAGCCGGAGAGGCAAGACTCTCCGCGATAAGTGAACATTCTTTTATCTGGCAACGTCTTAAGAGCAGAAGACTCCGCCTTTCGGCCTGGGAACTACGTCATGTCAATTTACATCACCTTCAGTTAAAATGCTTACGTCCAGGTCGGACAGGTGATCGCGGGTGGCGGTGTCTGCGGACGCTGACCGCCTGAGGAAAGTCCGCTCTCCACAGGGCACGGTGCTGGCTAACGGCCAGGCGGGGAAACCCGACGGAAAGTGCAACAGAGAAGTGTATTGCGGAGCAATCCGCGAGGGTGAAACGGTAGTGTAAGAGACTACCAGCGCAGGCAGTGATGTGTGCGGCTTGGCAAACCCCACCGGGAGCAAGGCAAAGCAGGCGCAATGAGACGGCCCGTCTCGCGCCGGGTATGCTGCTGGACACACCGGGTAACCGGCGTGCTAGAGAGATGATCACCCAATGACAGAAAGCGGCTTATCGGCTGGCCTGGATTAAAGAGCACCCCGGAAACTTGTCGGGGTGCTCTTTTTGTCGTCCTGAACACCGTTACGTATCAACTGCACGCCGACACAGCACAATGTGTCACGCCACATCATTTCGGCAGTGCCGCCGATCTTCCAGCGCAGTTCAGTGTGCGGCAGTTAACGGAAGTGAAACGATGACGGACGTCCCGCGGTTAACCTGGCTCTCCACGCGAATTTGTCCGCCGTGCTGTTCGACAATCGCCTTGGCAATGGCCATCCCTAAACCACTCCCGGTCTGGCGCAGGTGGTCAGGGCTTTGCACGCGGTAGAACTTGTCGAAAAGGCGCGGCAGGGCGTCTTCCGGGATGCCGATGCCGGTATCGCGCACCACAATGCGCACATAGTTGATTTCCTGCTCTGCGATCACGCTTATCGTACCGCCCTGCGGCGTGTACTTGATGGCGTTCGATAACAGGTTGGCCATGACCTGCTCAAAGCGCTGTGGAGAGAGTGTGACCTCGATATCCGGATGCGGCGGGAGAAATTCAAAGTCAAGCCCCTTGCTGTGCGCTTCCAGCTCAGAATCTTCAGTAATCTGCCGAAGATAACGGGTAAGGAACACGCTTTCCATGTTCATGTCCACACGCCCCTCGATGCGCGCGAGGTCGAGCAGATCGTGAACCAGTTCCAGCATCTTGTCTGCGGCGCGTCGAATACCTTCCAGATAGCGCCCGCTGTCACGCCCGATCTGGCCATCTTCTTCCAGGCGATCCAGCAGCATTTCCGAATAGCCCATCACCACGCTCAGCGGATTCTTGAGGTCGTGGGACGCAATGCGCAGCACATCGTCCTTAAGCTGGTTCATCTGGCGCAGGTAGTCTGTTTCCCAGCGCTGCATTGCCTCAACTTCGCGGCGCTTGCTCTGAAGCTCCAGGTGTGTAGAAACGCGCGCCAGAACTTCATACACATTAAACGGCTTGGTGATGTAGTCCACCCCTCCCACCTGAAACCCGCGCAGTTTATCGGCAGCGTCATGCAGCGCGCTGATAAACATCACAGGGATATCGCGCAGCGCGTCGTCCTGTTTCAGAAGCGTACACAGCTCATAGCCGTTGATTTCCGGCATGTGGACATCAAGCAGGAAAATATCTGGAATAATCTCCTCAACGATTTGCAGGGCCTGCCGCGCACTCTTCACCGGGATTACTTCAAATCCGCGCGAGCTGAGCATTTCCGCCAGCAATTCGATATTCACTGGCGTATCATCCACAATCAGAATGCGGCCAGTTTCCATCACGCCTCCATCAGGCTTAACTCAAAGTCTCTTAAATCAGCGTCCACCAACGCAATTTGTGCCAGTTGGCCCGCCTAACAGCGCACATCCCGCACGAGAACGGTAATACGACCTTCACAACGCGCCCGGCCCTTACAAATACAGTGGACTCAAAGGACAACATCAAACTGAATTCTACCCCAAACGTTAACCGGGGACGAATGTTCTTCGATCGATGATTCACCGCTGGTCTGCGTGGGTGAATACATTCCCAGGGCAGCGCGTGGCAACCCTGACAAACGACGCAGCAGGGCATGACGAATCTCAGATGAACCCCGTGTGCCCGGTGCGCCAAGATGAAATAGCGTGAGATTTCGGGAAAGCCGGGTATTATGCACAGGATAACCGCGCCAACGGCGCAACCTCAGGATGGATTACGGTCACGCATGCTGATCGTGCCGGTGCTCATCATGCTGGCGCTGTGGGCTGGCGCGCTGATCTTCTGGCACAACGGCGGCGACCTTCTGGCGGCACTGATGCTGGCCTACATCGGGTTGTTTGCAGGCGCAGGCATCGGTGTCTACATCGCGCTGCCCGCGCTGAAGCGCCCATCATGGCGGCGGGTGATCATGTTTCTGATGGGCACACTGCTGCTGCTGCTCGCACTGCTCACCGATCATGGCAACATGCAGCTTGAAGGGTTGTTCTTCGGTGTGCTGACTGGGTTCGCCAATTACATCGTGCTCCATTACGCGCTTGCCAAGATCGTGGGACCGCTGGTCTTCGGGCGCATCTGGTGCGGGTGGGCGTGCTGGTTTGGCATGATCTTTGACCTGCTGCCCTACACAAACAGCCGCTACCGGGTGCCGGGGCGGTGGGGTTTGCTGCGCTACCTGCATTTTGCGTCCAGCCTGCTGCTCGTGCTGCTGCTGTGGTTCGGGTTCAGCTACCAGGAAGGTGCGTTTGGGCCAACCGGGTTGCTGTGGTTCATCGCGGGATTGGCCCTCTACTACCTGCTCGGCATTGGTCTGGCGCTGGCGATGAAAGACAATCGCGCGTTCTGCAAATACCTGTGCCCACTGGCTGTACTGCTGAAGACCGGATCACGGTTCGCGCTGGTGAAAATCGCGGGAGAAGCGTCGCGTTGTGACCGGTGTAACGCGTGCCAGGAGCTGTGCCCCATGAATATCCGTGTGCAGGATTACATCCTGAACGGGGAGCGCGTGCTCTCTACCGAATGCACGCTGTGCCAGACCTGCATTAATGTGTGCCCGCACGACGTACTGCGGCTGTCCGTTGGCCTGGATGTGGGTGGCAAAGAACTGATTGACTTTGACCCCCCCAAGCGCCGCAAACACTGAACATTTTTGCCTGGTATGCCGCCACAAGGCGTATGGCGGGGTGCAGGGGGCTTCGCTCCCTGCCGGGGTTATACGGGCAGAGCCGCTAACCCGTTCAGATTCATCTTGCTCCTGTACTTAGCGGCGCTTGCCGATTCCAAAAACCGATGGCGGCAGGTGAATGCCGGAATCTTCGATTCGGTCAATGAGCTGCGGACGAATCCCGGTGGGGCGCAGCAGACCGATGATGCGACCGCTCTCGATACCGGTTTGTTCAAACTCGAACACATGCGTCATGTCGATGTGATCACCGCTGATCCCCTTCACTTCGACAATCGATGTTACGCGCCGCGAACCGTCCCGCATACGCTGCTGATGCACAACGACATCGAGCGCAGCGGCGATAAGTTCCCGGATGGCGCGCTCGGTAAGGGAAACATTGGCCAGGCGAAACAGGATCTCCAGGCGCGCAACCGCATCGGTGACGCTGTTCGCGTGCAGGGTGAACATTGCGCCGTCGAAACCGCTGTTCATCGCCTGAATCACGGCGAAGGCATCGCGCCCTTCGCGCGGTTCACCAAACAGAATGCGGTCAGGGCGCAGGGCTTCGGCGGCGGCCACCAGCTCCGCGTATGCAATCTGCTGGCTGGCGGCAAGCTGCTGCGTTTCAAAGGTGATCACGTGTTCCTTCGCCAGCGAAAGCCCGGAGGTATGCTCAATCGTAAGGATGCGTTCGTAGTCTGGAATGAAATTCGCCAGGACGTTCATCAGGGTCGTTTTGCCGGAACCCGTACCACCGCTGACGAGGATATTCATCCGCGCGATGACGCACGCCCGCAGGAACTCTGCCGCTTCCAGGTTCAGTGAGCCGAACCGGATCAGATCCTCAATGCGCAGCAGATGTTTCGACGCTTTGCGCAGAATGGCGGTGGGACCGCTGACGGAAATGGGCGGCATCACGATGGTGATGCGGGATTGGTCTGGCAGGCGCGCGGTAATGAGGGGTTGGTCTTCCTCGATGCGCATTCCCACCACCGCAAGCATGCGTTGAAGGATGCGAATGAGATGGTCGTCATCTTCAAAAGAGACTGCTGCGCGCGAAATGTTCCCGCGGCGTTCGACAAAGATGTTGCGCGGGCCGTTGATCATAATCTCGCTGATCGACTCATCGGCAAGCAGCGCTTCCAGCGGGCCAAAACCGAGGATCTCCGCGATGATCGTATCGAACAGGCGCTGGCGCTGGGCCTGGCTTAAGGGTAAATCGTCGCGATTCAGAATGCCGGTAAACATGCGCTCCACGCTTTCGCGTTCGGCCATGTCCATAGATGCTGTAGAGACAATGAGGCGCTCCAGTGCGCTGCGGGTATCGCCCGGTGCATGGGAAATCGCCTGGTTCAGTTCATCCAGCACCCAGTTCGGCAGCAGGCTGGAGCGGCGCACCGATGGAAGATAATGCTGAGCGACATCCGGGATGGTGGTGAGATACTGGTCGAGACGGCGTTCGATCTGACCATTGCGGCGTGTGGGCAGAAGCTGAGTCAGCCTGCCCACTGTCTCCACCACCACCTGTTGGATTGTCACGCGGATGGTGGGGCGTTCCGGTGTCACCGGTGCCTCGATACCGGTGTCTGGCGGCGCTTCATCTGGCTCTATGGTTTCTTCGCGCAGATCTTCCAGCGTGACATCCACCAGCACCACTGCTGGCAGCATCAGATCTGCAATCGGAACCCCGATTGTGCTTTCTTCGGCAGGGACGAGCACTTCCAGTTCAGATGCCTCTGACCAGACATCTGGCAGTGTGCGGTTGCGCTGTCCGGATACCGCTTCCAGGGAGCGTGAAGCCTGGTAGCGCAGGTGATGGGGCAGCTCTGAATCGTTGAGAATGCGCAGCAGCAGGGGCGCAATTCGCATGTCGCCCACAACCCCCAGTGCGGCAATAATGACCCACAACACATGTCTGCTTGTTTCGTGATTGAGGGCTTCGAGCAGCGCAGGAAGTGAACCCGACTGGCGCGTTTGCGCAAGCTGGTAGGCGGCGCGCTGGCGTTGTGCCTCAGTACCTTGTTGGAGCTGCTGAATGAGGGTATCCTGTAGCGTGTTCAACGTGTTTGTCCTGCGTTTGAATCGCACCTTTCTGCATTATAACACCCGGAGCCACAATGCTTAGAGGATTCAACATCGCAAAAATCAGCAACCGGACGGTGCTGCTGCTGCTGCTGGCATTCGCGCTCATTGCCAGCTTCGGGTCGCTGGCCATCAACTTCATCACGGTCGAGGGCGACTTCCTGCCCTGGGCCGAAAGCTGGTTGCAGAACTTCAGCACCGAAATGTTTGGCGCGTTCCTCACGTTTATTCTGGTCGAGATGATCATCGGCGGACGGCAGAAGCGCGAAGAGCGCGAAGCATCGCGCATTGAACTACAGGCTGATGCAATGGTGCAGCTTAAGGCCGCACAATCCATCCGCGAACGCCAGACCCTGATAGACCGTATGAAAACCACCGGTCTCCTGCAGGGCGCAGACCTCAGCGGGCTGAACCTTCAGAAGATCCGCTTCGAGGGCGCGAACCTGGAAGGCGCAAAGCTGAACGGCGCAGTTCTGACGGGCGCACGCCTCGATTCAGTCAATCTGCGCGGCGCACAGGTTCAGGATGCATATCTGATCGCAGTGACGATGCGCTATGCGCACTGTGAAGGCGCAGATTTCCAGCGCGCGCGCCTAAGCGGTTCGAACCTGCAGGAAACAAGCTTCACAAATTGCAATCTGTGGGGCGTGACGTTCCAGGGCGCAAACCTCACCCATGCCTAGCTGGTGGACGCCAACC
>CAZQIJ010000199.1:0-8171 GCA_964592955.1 uncultured Anaerolineaceae bacterium | reverse complement strand
GAATCGCATTGTGGCGAACCCCGATCTCAGCCTGGCAGATGGCGCAATCGAAGCCAACGGCTGGAATATGGACGAGGCCGGCTGGACGTTCAATATCGTAAAAGCGGTGGCAGATGCGCACCAGATCCCGTTTAATGCACCCTGGCGTTCGCTTTCGCCTGACCAGCAGAGCATCATCCTGTATGGGATGAAGGGCAAGGTCAAGATCAATTATGTCAACCGTTTCGACCAGCTTCGCGTGTATGAGACGAAGTTTGAAGGCGTGATCCCTAACCTGTCTCGCCGTTACAAAGAGACGACTTCGGATTATATCCGCGAGAAGCTGGAAGAGTTCATGACCCAGGTACCGTGCAGCACGTGCGGCGGCAAACGCCTGCGCCCGGAAGTGCTGGCCGTCACCATTGCAGACCGCAACATTTATGATATCACCACCATCCCGGTGTCGCTGCTGATGAACTGGGTGAATTCGCTGCGTGGGCTGGAAGGTGCCGTTGCCCTGCTCTCTGACCGCGATCAGCAGATTGCGTACCAGATCCTCAAAGAGATTGAGGCGCGCGTGCGCTTTCTCAACGATGTTGGCCTGAGTTACCTGTCGCTGGCGCGCTCCGCAGGTTCGCTTAGCGGTGGCGAAGCGCAGCGCATTCGCCTGGCCACGCAGATCGGCAGCCGCCTGACCGGTGTGCTGTACGTGCTCGATGAACCCTCTATCGGGCTGCATCAGCGCGATAACGGCAAGCTGATCCGCACGCTGGTGGGGCTGCGCGACCTCGGTAACACGGTGCTGGTGGTGGAGCACGACGAAGAAACCATGCGCGCCGCAGACTGGCTGATCGATATGGGGCCGGGTGCTGGTGAGTTAGGCGGCCAGATTGTGGCCGAAGGCACACCGCACGACGTTATGGAGGTGATAGGCAGCCCCACGGGGGATTACCTCTCTGGACGGTTTCACATTCCTGTGCCACCGCAGCGCCGCCCCGGTAACGGCAAGGTTATCATCGTGCGCGGCGCGCGCGAGAACAACCTGAAGAACATCGATGTCGAGATCCCGCTGGGCAAATTCGTGTGCGTGACCGGAGTCAGCGGCAGCGGGAAAAGCACGCTCATCGTAGATATCCTGAACGCGCGTCTGGGGCAGGTCATCAACGGCAGCCGTGAACGCCCCGGCGAGCATGACGGTATCGACGGCATCGAAGTCATTGATAAAATCATCAACATCGACCAGAGTCCCATCGGGCGCACGCCGCGCAGCAATCCCGGCACGTATACCAAGATGTTTGACCAGATCCGCGAGCTGTTCGCAGAGATGCCAGAAAGCAAGATTCGTGGTTATTCCGCCGGGCGTTTCAGCTTCAATGTGAAGGGTGGGCGCTGCGAGAACTGCCAGGGACAGGGGCAGATCAAGATTGAGATGCAGTTCCTGCCAGATATCTATGTGGACTGCGAAGTGTGTCATGGTACGCGCTATAACCGCGAGACGCTCCAGGTACATTACAAGGGGAAGAGCATTGCCGAAGTGCTGGATCTGACCGTGCATGAAGGCTTGAGCTTCTTCGAACATGTGCCCACCATTCGCAACAAACTGGAGACGCTCGACGCCGTCGGGCTGGGTTACATTCGGATCGGTCAGCCTGCCACCACCCTCAGCGGCGGCGAAGCCCAGCGTGTGAAGCTCAGCCGCGAGCTTTCCAAGCGTGCTACCGGACAAACGCTCTACATTCTGGATGAGCCGTCTACCGGGCTGCACGCGATGGATGTCAAGCGGCTGATTGACGTGCTTCAGCAGTTGGTAGACAACGGGAACTCGATTGTGGTGATTGAGCACAACCTCGATATCATCAAGGTGGCAGACCATATCATCGATATGGGGCCGGACGGCGGCGATGCCGGTGGCCGGGTTATCGCCCAGGGGACACCAGAAGAGGTGGCGCTGGTGGAGGGCAGTTATACGGGTGCATACCTGCGGCCCTACCTGCCTGTGATCGAGGCGTAGGCGAACCGCGTTATCCATAACGAGCGCCGCCATGTGGGGCGGCGCTCGCTCTGTTTCTGCCTGCTGAATTTCGGCTGCGCTGGTTTACTGCGCGGCTGTTTCTGCGGGGAAGTCTTCGCGCTTCGCATACACGGTCATCTGATTTGTGGTGCGTTGCACACCCGGAACGGCCGCTGCTGCTGCAATCAACCTCGCTTCATCCCGCTTCAGGATAGGGCCGGAAAGGGTGACGTGGCCGTTTTCTGCCGTGAGTTGCATTCTGCTGAGATCGTCTGAGATGCGACCCAGCGCAGCGCGCACACGCGCTGCAAGGGTTTCGTTATCGACAACCTCGTTCGTAAGGCGGCTTTCCGCCTCACGCATCGCGCCATGTGCGCGGTCCTCTACCTGTTCGCGCAGGTCTTCGGTTTCCTGCTCGATCTGCGTCTGTAAGCTGTTCATCTGATCACGCAGCGTTGCACGGCGGCGGTTTCCGTTTTGCGGATCAAGCAGGTACATCGCTGCTGCGCCACCCAGCGCACTCACAATCAACCAGAACATGGGTCCTCCTTCAGGGCGTTTTGCGCCAGTTTTGCCGTTTCTTCACGTAATCCATTGCACCATGCGAAATTAATAACGACATGAAGCGAGGTTCAGCGATGGCATAATGAGCGACAGCGCGAATATTGTGACAAATTTCACCACAAACAGATGACACCCGGCACCGCCAGCATCCCCTGACCTATCCGATAATCCGAATAGGTTAATGAACAACAGAACAGAGAATCACAGATGCACAAACGAATCTCTTCTCTCTTGTTCGCAGCCGGGACAACGTTCATCGCTTTTGGACTGCTTGTCGCTGCTGCGTTCACCCCCCAGGATTGTGCCAGTGCGCAAGAGGCTACTCCCCAACAGCCAGACCAAGCGTGTATTGACTGTCACTCGGATGAAGCCCGTCTGCGCGAACTGGCCACGGAAGATGTCGTCGTGGAGCCGGTTTCTGAAGGGCCTGGCTGAGGCGGTTCCGTGGCTCCGATGGAGCCATGGCAGCGCGTCTGGATTGACGCCGAAACATATGCTCAGGACGTACATTCTTATATAGCCTGCACCATCTGTCACGGAGGACAGCCGGTGGACGACATGACCCGTGCACATACCGGGTTGATCGACACGCCTGCTGCTGATCCTGCCACCTGTGGCGACTGCCACCCGGATGTTACCCCTGCTAACGGCCAGAGCCTTCACACCAGGCTGCATGGTTACGACACTGCCCTGCATGAACGCACGGTGCCAGAAAACCACCCCGTGCTGGAAGAAATGCAGGCGAACCACTGCAACGACTGCCATACCTCCTGTGCAGACTGCCACATCAGCCAGCCTGCGTCTGTGGGGGGTGGGCTGCTGCGCGGGCATACCTTTGTCGAAACTCCTCCCATGAGCAATACCTGTACCGCGTGTCATGGCAGCCGTGTAAAGAACGAGTACTTCGGGCTTAATGAAGGTTTCCCGGCAGACGTGCATTTTCGGGCGCGTATGGCCTGTGTCGATTGCCACACAGCCGATGAAATTCACGGCGTGGGTATGGAGGACGTTAACCATCGCTACGACGGCGCACAGGTCCCTGACTGCGAATCCTGCCACCAGGATCAGATTGGTGTTGGGTCAGGCATCGAACAGCATGAGATACATGGTACAGAGATCCTCTCCTGCCAGTCGTGCCACAGTACCGAATATACCACCTGCGTGAACTGTCACGTGGAACAGACGGACGAGGGTGTACCGTTCTACCGTGTCGAGTCCCATTCGATGGATTTCGTGCTGGGTCGCAATCCCCTGCGCAGTGCAGAACGCCCATACCGGTATGTTACGCTGCGCCATGTGCCCATCGATATCGACTCGTTCAGCTTCTATGGTGACAACCTGCTGCCGAACTTCGACCAGCGTGAAACCTGGACCTACTCCACCCCGCACAATATCCAGCGCAACACGCCGCAGACAGAGTCCTGCGAGAACTGTCATGGCAACGACGACATCTTCTTAACGCGTGACAAAGTCGTTGAGGAAGAATGGGCCGCCAATGCCGGGGTGATGGTCGAAGGTGCGCCTCCCCTGCCCGCAGGCTATGCTGGGCTGGAGCCAGAAGCAGCGCTTCCAGATGTCGAGTCATCCGGGGACGGTTTCTGGGGGGATAGTCCTGCTGCAACCCCGACACCTGCCGACAGCGGCGGTTTCTGGGGTGACGCGCCAGCCACCGCAGCACCTGCCGAGGGTGATTTCTGGGGTGGTGGTTCGCCAGCGCCTGAACCGACTGAAGAACCCACAGAGGATGCTGAGTCCTTCTGGGGAAGTAACTAACTACATAAAGGAGTACACATGATGAAGAAATACCTTGTTTTGTTACTTGCGCTTCTGATGCTGCTGCCTGGCGTGATGATCGCCGCGCAGGAAGATGTCGTCACCGCGCGTGTGACCGAATTCGCCAGTACCCTGCCGCAGGGTTACGGCGTGATCCGGGTAGACGATCTTAACGTTATCCTGGCCGAGCGCACCCCCATTCTCCTGGACGTGCGCGAAGTTGCCGAATATGAGGCAGGCCACGTCGAAGGGTCGTTCAACGTGCCGATCCGCACGCTGGGGCAGAACCTGGCGCTGCTGCCGGATCTCGACGCGGAAATCATCGTGATCTGCAAGGGTGGGGCGCGCGCCATGCTGGCACAGACATCGCTGCGGATTCTGGGTTATGAGAACGCGTTTGTGCTGGCCGGTGGCTTCGATGCCTGGGCAGGCGCAGAGCTTCCCGTTACGACCGATGCCTTCGTTCCAGAAGCAGGCGAAGCGCCAGCCATCGCGCCGGAACTGCTGGCCGCCGTCGATACGTTCCTCAGCACCCTGCCTGAGGGGTATGGTCTGGTCAGTTCGCAGAACCTGAGTGTCGAACTCGTCGAAAACGCCCCCATCCTCATTGATGTTCGCAGTGAAGAAGAATGGGGCACAGGCTACATCGAAGGCGCGCAGCACATCTGGATCAACGAATTCATCGCGCGTCAGGATGAATGGCCAGAGGACCGTGATGCCAACATCGTGATCTACTGCGCGTCTGGCTATCGCGGCGGTATCGCCACCGTCGTGATGGAGCTGCTTGGCTACACCAATGTCCGCAACCTCTCTGGCGGCAGCAACGCCTGGGTCGCGGCGGGGCTACCGCTGGCCGGTGTGCCAGAAGCCGCCGAGTTCAGCCTCGAAACAACGTTCACATCTTATCTATCGGGGCTGCCCGAAACCTTTAACGCTGTTCGCCCTGGCGACCTGAAAACAGAGCTGGACGGTGGGGCCGAGCTGCTGCTGGTTGATGTTCGCCCGGCAGACGAGTATGCCGAAGGGTACATCGAAGGTGCCATCAACATTCCGCTTCAGGAACTCACCCAGCACCTCGACATGCTGCCCAACCTGGATGCAGAGATTGTCATTTACTGCGGCAGCGGCCACCGTTCCGCGCTGGCGATGACCAGCCTGAATCTGCTGGGCTACACCGAGGCACGCAGTCTCCTGACCGGTGTCGGCGGTTGGACTGCCAACGAATTCCCGCTCGTCCAGACCCCTGTGGAATACGAAGCTGGAACTGCCCCGGAATTCGACACTGAACTGTTTGCAGCGGTAGACAGCTTCATCACACAAATTCCAGCGGGTTACTATGTCGTCAGATCAGCGGATCTCAACGTTGAACTGGCCGACAATCCGCCAACGTTGATTGACGTGCGCACAGAGGGTGAATGGACAGCCGGTTACATCGAAGGGGCTGTGCACATTCCGCTGGCCGACTTCATGGCGCGTCTTGGCGACCTGCCGCAGGACAAGGCGACTGCGATTGTGGTCTACGACAATCCGACGCATCGCAGTTCGATGGCGCTGGTCATGATGCGCATGCTGGGCTACGAAAACGTGCGCGCCCTGGGTGGCGGCACAGGTGCCTGGACAAGCGCTGAACTGCCGCTCGTCACTGAATAAACCACCGGATCTTCTTTGCTGCGCTGCTGCTCACCCTGAGCGGCAGCGCAGGCTTAACAGGTAGGATAAATGATGCTCTACCGAATGTTGCTTTTAGTCCTTATCGTCGTCTTCACGGCGAACGGTGTGCTGGCACAAGAGGCGACACCCGAAGCGACCCCGGAACCCGCCACACAGGACTGCGGCGAATGTCACCTTGATGTTTTGCATGCCTGGCAGTCAGGTGCGCATGCGCAGACGTTTCAGAATCTTCTGACGGCGTGGGAAACGCACGGCGAAGAAGATACCTGTCTCGCCTGCCATACAACGGGGTTTTCCGCGCGAACTGGGGTATACACGCACGAGTCCGTTACGTGTGCGGCGTGTCATGGCAGCACTCCACAAAACCACCCACCGGAAGCAATCACCACCATACCGGATGTGGAAGTCTGCGCGGACTGCCACGCCACGACCTTCACGGAGTGGGAAAACAGCATGCACGGTGAACAGCTTGTGTGTACAGACTGCCATAACCCGCATCCGCAAGGGCTGCGCGCAGAAAATGCCAATGCGCTGTGCATAAGCTGTCATACCGAACCCGAAGAGACCTTTGCGCATGTCACCCACTCCGAAACCGCGTGCGTGGATTGTCACTGGTTTCATAACCCGGATGAATCGCAGCATGTGATGACTGGCGCATTGTATGCTACCGGGCATGACAGTTTTGTAGAGGTACGCACCTGCATCGAATGTCATTCAGAACAGGATCCCAACTGGCAAACCGTGAACGTAAGCCTGCAAGGGACCGCGAATCCTGCCCCTGTCCTGGATGCCCCCACGACACAGCGTGGTATGGGGTTCATCCTTGGTGCGGGCATTGGCACACTGCTGGTAATCGCAGTTTACAGCCTGCGCCGGACTACGCGATGAATTCGCGTAGATCCATCGGCTGTCTATGTTTCATCATCTGAAAACGCTTTCCGGGATGCGGCGCTGCGCCCAGAAACGGCGCAGCCGCAGTCCGGTCTGCCGGATTCACTCCCCATACCGCACACACCTCTCTTCCCAACACAGTGCTTGTTCAGCGGCATCATTGCGCCCCCCACACGCTGCCTGTATGGGCATGGTTGCATCCGGCTTTCACAGGAAGCGCATGGCGTTATGCCATGCCACCAAAAGCCAGACACCAGGGACGCGCGACGGCGCGCCCCCGCAATGCCGGTTTGCGGATAGAGACTTAGCCCAGTATCTCGCCGTTGCTTCTGATGACTTCCCGGTACCAGTGCGCAGAGTCCTTGAGTGTGCGCTGCTGTGTAACGAAATCTACGTGGATTAGCCCGAAGCGGTGCTTATAGCCCTCACCCCACTCGAAGTTATCCAGAATGGACCAGTGGAAATAACCGCCGATGGGAGTGCCGTCCTCACCTGCACGGCGCAGCGCACGCAGGTAGCGCTGTGTGAAGTCGATACGCTGTGGGTCGTGAACTTTACCATCCAAACTCACCCAGTCCATGTTCGACAGGCCATTCTCTGTGATCCAGATCGGCAGGGTGTAACGTTCGTGCAAGAGGCGCGGGCCCCAGTACAGGCAGTCCGGCGTAACATTCCAATGGAACACGGTTACCGGGTGACCAGGGTGTGGCATGATTTCCTCTGGCTTGCCGTGCTCACCACTGCGCACATAGCTCCCCAGATACACGTTCAGGCCATAGAAATCACAGGGTGCGTGGATGGTCTCCAGATCCTTCTCAAAACCGTCTGGCAAATAGGGTGCAACCGTCTTCAACGCTGCTTCAGGGTAGTGCCCGAACATGATAGGATCATTCCACCAGCTATGCTGCCATAAGGAGGGGTCCTTCATCTCAAACATGTGGCGACGTGCGGCGTCAACATCGGTGTCACTTACAGGTATGGCGACCCTTCCGGCGTTGGCCATGCCAATCTGCGCATCCGGGATAGCGCTGCGCAGGGCGCGGCTGGCTTTGCCGTGCGCCACCAGGACCTGATGGGACATACGCCAGATGAGCGACATCGCGTAACGATCCCCTGGGGCGTGGCGGACTTCGTGATAGCCGACCACTGTAAACACCGCCGGTTCGTTAAAGGTCATCCAGTGTTTCACACGGTCACCCAAACGCTTCGCCACGATTTCAGTGTAATCTGCGAACCAGTCCGAAACGTAGGGGTTCAGCCAGCCGCCGCGATAGTACAGTGC
>CAZQIJ010000198.1:0-8196 GCA_964592955.1 uncultured Anaerolineaceae bacterium | reverse complement strand
GCACATGGTTAATCAGCGCGGCGATGGCGTCATAATCGCGTGGGGTCGCCGTCTCGATGATGAGCGCCATCCGGCATCGCTCGCCTAGAAGACGATCATCGCTGTCGTTGGGTCTGTCGTGAGCGCGATCACAAACATCACCACCACAAACAGCACCACCGCCACCAGCCCCAGCACCAGCGTGGCCACCTGCCAGCCGCTGAGGGCGGTGCGGCGGCGCTTTTCCGGGATTTCGCGGTACACCGCCAGCAGTTCGCCGTGCATTTCTGCCACCTGCTGGTAGCGCTTGCCGGGGTCGCGCTGCACGGCGGTTTCGGCGATGTTCGCCACGCTCTCCTGCTTGCCCTGTGGCAGCACGAAGGTCGGCAGGTCGGGGCGTTTGAGGTCCGGTATCTTCGTGTTGACGATTTTGTCCTGGATGTCCTTGCGGCGGCGCAGCCGGTACGCAAAGGCCGGGTGCCCACCCAGCATCTCATACATGATCACACCCAGGCCATAAACATCTGCCTGTACGCCCACATCCTGCCCGCGCACCAGTTCCGGCGGCATATAAGCCGTCATAAAATTCGGCGTCAGATCCCGGAGCTGCTGCGGCGTGAGGCGTCCCTGCGGCACTCCCGCGCCCATATCCAGCAGCAGCGGCTGCGGCACGTTGGCAGAGTTCATCCACACCAGCACATTTTCCGGGTTCAGGTTCAGGTGCAGTTTGCCCGCCGCATGGATCGTCATCACCGCGCGCGCCAGCCCCAGCATAAGATAGCCGATGTTCTTGTGCCAGGGTTCAGGGTTATCCAGCAGGTAATCCGCCAGCATGTCCCCCGGCACGAACGCCATCAGGTAGAACGTGCGCAGGCTGCCGCGAAACACAATACGCCCGAAGGGTTCGGCGTTTTCTGCGCCGTGTGGCACCAGCCGGGGCAGGTACGGGCTGTTGGCGCGCTGAAGCGCTGCCAGCGACAGCGCTTCGTTTTCCAGGTACTTTTCGTCGCCCACATTGGCGATCTTCAGGTAGAGGCGCTCTGGTGCTTTGGGTGCCTCGCGCTGCGCTTCGTAAATCACGGCGGTGCGCAGCACACGCATCACGCGCAGCACCTGAATGTTGCCCAGGTAATCCCCATAGTGCATCAGGGGGGGCAGCGAACCGGCAGGACATTCGATGTCCTGGCACCACAGATTTCCGTCTACAGAAGTTTGCTTGCAATGGCTGCACATGTAACGCATGGCACTGTTTCCCATCTTATGAGTCATGCCCATTCATGCTAATGATAGTGAGGTTTTGCGATTTCGGCGAATTTAAGTCCGGCAGGGGGGCATTCGGCAGCGGGGGCGAACGCATACATCTTCGCGCAGGGTGGATCAGGCGTGGGCAAAAGGACGACCCGTGTGTCGTCCCGCAAAACACGCAGCTTCCACCGCGCGCGACCGCGTGCTGGGCCTGTTGCGCCGCCTCAAATCGTTAAGCCTGCCAAAAGTCAAGATGGCAAGATGAGCATTACGTTAGTAATACCTTCACAAATGGTTCAGAAAGCGTTAGGATGATGGCACAAATGAGCGATCATGAGGGAAATTACGTGAACGATTCCCAGCCACTCGCGAAAGTGCTGCGAAAACAGGCACGCCCGCTGACCCACGACATCGACGGCTGCGCGCCGCTGTTTGACCGAATCGGCGATGCGAAAATCGTCCTCATTGGAGAAGCATCGCACGGAACACACGAGTTCTACCAGATACGCGGCCAGATCACGCAGAAGCTCATCCGCGATCACGGTTTTACGGCGGTGGCCGTGGAGGCAGATTTTCCAGACGCCTTTCGCGTTAACCGTTATGTGAGGGGCAGCGGCAAGGACGAAACGCCGGAAGAGGCCCTTAGCGACTTCAGGCGTTTCCCCCGCTGGATGTGGCGAAACACCGATGTCGCCGACTTCATCCACTGGCTTCGCGCTCACAACGCCGCCGCCGCTTCCCCCGCTGGTTTTTATGGTCTCGATCTCTACAGCCTCCGCACCTCAATTGAAGCAGTCATCCGCTATCTGGAAAATGTCGATCCCCTGGCTGCCAAGCGCGCCCGCTATCGCTATGGCTGTTTCGACCATTACGACGAAGACCCGCACACCTACGGCCACGCGGTGAGTATCGGCATCAGCGGCTCGTGTGAAGACGAAGCCGTAACCCAACTGCTGGAACTGCGCGCCAGGGCCAGCCAGTATATCGCGCAGGGGGCACACAACGGCACCGCCGAAGACGCCTTCTTCTTTGCAGAGCAGAACGCGCGCCTGGCCACCAGCGCAGAACGCTATTACCGGACGATGTTTGACGGGCGCGTGGAGTCGTGGAACGTCCGCGATGCGCACATGGCCGAAACCCTGGCCGCCCTCAAGCGCCATCTGGACGCGCGCCAGGGCGGGGACGGCGCGAAGCTGGTGGTGTGGGCGCACAATTCTCACCTGGGCGATGCGCGCGCCACCAGCATGGGCAGCGCAGGCGAATGGAACCTGGGGCAGTTGGCGCGCAAGGCCTATGGCGATGCGGTGGTGAACATCGGCTTTACCACCTACACCGGCACCGTCGCGGCGGCCTCCAACTGGGACGCGCCGCTGGAACGTAAACGTGTGCGCCCCGCGCTGCCCGAAAGCTATGAAGCGGTCTTCCACGAGCTGGCCGAGGTCTGCGCCATGCCGCGCTTCCTGCTCATCACGCGCGACCAGCCCAAACTGCGCCAGCCGCGCCTGCAGCGGGCCATCGGCGTCATCTACCGGCCAGAGACAGAACGCATCAGCCATTACTTTGAGGCATCGCTGGCGCGCCAGTTCGATGTGGTCATCCACATCGACGAAACGCACGCCATCGCGCCGCTGGATCGCACGCCGGACTGGGACACGCAGGAACTCATGCACACCTTCCCCGCTGGGATGTAGCTGGCGCGCCGCCTAATTTGTGCCAGGACGCCACGCCGGGAACATCGACGCCGCATCCAGGCCGGTGATGCGGCGGGCTGTTGTGCCGTCTGTGTCGCTGGCGTCCCGCACATAAACCGCCCACTGCCCCTCGATGTTGGAAATGTACGCCATCTGCGCGCCGTCTGGCGACCACACCGCGCCGCCCTCAAACACACCCTCAAACGCGCTGGTTTCGCCGCTTTCCAGGTCAATGCGGTAAAAATCGAGCTGGCCGCTGCTGAACGGCCTCACCCGCTCAGAGACGAACAGCAGCGAGCGCCCATCCAGCGCAAACAGCGGGCGCGAGTCAGTCGCCGGGTCTTCCGTCCACTGGCGCAGGTCGGTACCGTCTGCCCGGATCGTATAGATATTCTCTTCACCTTCCCGGTCAGACGAAAACGCGATCAGTGTGCCATCCGGCGACCACGCCGGGAACCAGTCGCGCGCCGCGTGCGACGTAAGCCGCAGCCGCGTTTCGCTGTCGCTGGCGTCAGAGACATACAATTCGAGGTTGAGGTCTCGCAGCGACGCCCATACCAGGCGTGTGCCATCCGGCGACCACTGCGGGTCCCAGTCCAGGCGGCCTTCGCTGAACAGTACCATGATCCCAGAGACGATATCGAGCGTGCGCAGGTTGCTGCCGTCTGGCTCCACCTGGCCCGGCCCGCTGCTGCCGGTGCGCGTGGTGATGAAGTTAATGCGCGCGCTGGCGAAATCCCAACTGGCGAAATAATCGTGCCCGCCGCTGCTGTCTGCCGTAAGCGCACGCACCGCCCCAGCCGGGCTGATGCTGTAAATATCCCAGTCGCCGCCCGCATCGCTGGCAAAGATCAGTTCGCCGGTGGGGGTACCGGTGGGGATGGTGACGGTTTGCAGGCCCTGCGCGATCTGATACAGGGCGAGTGTGCTGGCCGCCACCACCAGCAGCGCCACGCTGACGAGCAGGCGTGCGCGGGTGCGGCGCGAAGAGACCGGCGCGGGGTCAGTCATATCGGGTTTCATCCTCATGATGGTTGTTGGTCTGCGCCCATTGTAACGCAGCAGGCCGCGCCAATCCAGTTCAGAAGCGCGCTGGGGCAGGGTAGCGACACCCAACGGGACACCCAACGGGACACCCAACGGGGTGTCAGGTCAGGCAGGGTGGGCACACAGACACCCTGCGTGCCGCAGCCACACCCCTCCTGGTCCCAGGGCAAACGCATCACAATCGACCATCGGTGCATGTGCGGGCGGTCCACGAATCGCCAGGACACGGCGTGAGGGCGGGGACATCGCCCCCGTTTCCGAATACACCCTGTGCAGACACAGGCTGACAAAGCCCCACAAAACATGGTACACTATGGTCATGGCCATTTAAATATTTTACAGAGGTTACGGCAGCATGACTCATGGTTTTCAACTCAAGCGGGATCAGCATATTCCCGAAATCAACGCGCGCGTGCGCCTGTTCGAGCACGCGCGCACCGGCGCACAGCTCCTTTCGGTAGAGAACGATGAAGAAAACAAGGTCTTTGGCGTGACCTTCGCCACCCCGCCAGACGATGCCACCGGCCTCCCGCACATCCTCGAACACTGCGTGCTCAACGGGTCGCGCAAGTACCCGGTCAAAGAGCCATTTGTTGAGCTGATCAAAGGCTCGCTGGCAACCTTCATCAACGCCTTCACGTTCTCAGAGAAAACCATGTACCCGGTCGCCAGCCAGAACACGCGCGATTTCTACAACCTGATTGATGTTTATATGGACGCGGTGTTTTACCCGCGCATCCGGCCAGATATCCTCAAGCAGGAGGGCTGGCACTATGAACTGGAGCATGTGGACGGGCCGCTGACGTATAAAGGGGTTGTCTTCAACGAGATGAAAGGGGCCTACTCGTCGCCGGATCGCGTGATGTATGAGCGCACGGCGGCGGCGCTGATGCCCGATACGGTGTACGGCGTGGACTCTGGCGGCGATCCTGCCGTGATCCCCAACCTGACGTTTGAGCAGTTCCAGGCGTTCCACGAGCGCTATTATCACCCGTCCAACGCCCTGTTCTACTTCTATGGGGACGACGATCCCGAAACGCGGCTGGAGCTGGTGGATGCGTTCCTGGTGGACTTCCAGCGCCAGCCGGTGGATGTTAACATCGCGCCGCAGCCGTTCTTCAGCGAACCGCGCCGCAGCGTGTATCCTTACGACGCGGGCGAAGATGGCAAGGCGCTGGTGACGGTAAGCTGGCTGCTGCCGGAACCGCACGGTTATGAACGCCGCCTGTCCTTCCAGGTCCTCAGCGAAATCCTGACGGGCAGCCCGGCCTCTCCGCTGCGCAAAGCCCTGCTGGATTCCGGGCTGGGCGAAGACGTGATCTCGTATGGCCTCAGCGACGACACGCGCCAGATGTATATGGGGGTGGGGCTGAAGGGTGTGAAGCCTGAGGATGCGGAACAGGTCGAAACGCTGATTGTGGGCACGCTGGAAGGGCTGGTGCGCAGCGGCATCGACCGCGCGACGGTGAGGGCGGCCATGAACACGGTCGAATTCCGCCTGCGCGAGCAGAACACCGGCCAGTTCCCGCGCGGGCTGTTCATGTTTATCAACGCCGTGAGCACATGGCTGTATGGCGGCGACCCGTATGAGGCGCTCGCTTTCGATGGGCCGCTGCAGGCCGTCAAACGCGCCATCGAAGCGCCAGACAGCGCCTACTTTGAAGCGATCATCGCCAGCCACATGCTGGAAAACACGCACCGCTCCACCGTCATCCTCAGGCCAGATGCCACCGTGCGCGAACAGCGCGACGCGGCAGAGACGGCGCGCCTGCAGGCGGTGCGCGAAACGCTGACCGAAGCCGACCTGCAAGCGCTGGTGGAAGATACGCACCGCCTGCGCCAACTGCAAGAGACGCCAGACAGCCCCGAAGCGCTGGCCACGCTGCCGATGCTGAAAGTGGATGACCTGGACAAGCAGATCAAGCGCATTCCGATGAACGCGGGCAGCGTCGGCGATACGCCGCTGCTGGCGCATGACCTGTTTACCAACGGCATCGTGTATCTGGACCTGGGCATGAACCTGGCGGCGCTGCCGGAACATCTGCTGCCCTACAGCCTGCTGTTCGCCACCGCGCTGCTGGAAGTGGGCACCGATAGCGAAGATTTCGTCAGGCTGTCGCAGCGCATTGGCACGCACACGGGCGGCATCCGGTTTGACGCGCTGACGAGCGAAACGCGCACCGGCGAAGAGACGGCGGCCTGGGTCTTCCTGCGCGGCAAGGCAACGGTGGATAACTTTGGGGCGCTGCTGAACATCCTGCGCGACGTTCTGCTGACGGTGAAGCTGGACAACCGCGAGCGCTTCCGCCAGATCGTGCTGCAAGCCAAAGCGGAAAAAGAGAGCAGCCTGATTCCTGCCGGGATGGGCGTCATCGCCACGCGCCTGCGCGCCGCCTTCTCCCGCGCGGCCTGGATCGATGAGCAGATCGAGGGCATCGATTACCTGTTCTTCCTGCGCCGCCTGGCAGAGCGCATCGAAAGTGACTGGGCGGGCGTGCTGGCGGACCTCGAAGCGGTGCGCGCGCACCTGGTGAACCGCAATGCGATGCTGGTCAACGTCACATTGGACGAAGCCAGCCTGAAACCGCTGCGGCCACAGCTTGCAGATTTTGTGGCCGCGCTGCCGCAGGCGGATTATGTGCCGGTGGCGTGGAACAGCGCACTGCCGAGCGCCAACGAAGGGCTGACGATACCGGCGCAGGTGAATTATGTGGGCATGGGCGCAAATATCTATGCGCTGGGCTACCGCTATCACGGCTCGTTTATGGCCATCCGTAACTATGTGCGCACCGATTACCTGTGGGAAAAGATCCGCGTGCAGGGCGGCGCGTATGGCATGGCCTTTGACCTGGACATGCACGCCGGGGTGCTGAATTTCGGCTCGTACCGCGACCCGAACCTGCTGCCGTCGCTGGCCGTGTATGAGCGCGCCGCCGAGTATCTGGCCAACCTGGACCTGCACTACGACGAGCTGTCTAAAGCGGTGATCGGCGCGGTGGGCAAAATGGACGCCTACCAACTGCCAGACGCCAAAGGCTTCACGTCGCTGGTGCGTTATCTGCTGGGGGTAAGCGATGCAGACCGCCAGCGCTGGCGCGACGAACTGCTTTCCACCAACGTGGCGGACTTCCGCGCGTTTGCCAACGTGCTGGCGGCGCTGAACCAAAGCCCGCGCGTGGTGGTGCTGGGGTCGGCAGACGCCATCGAAGCGGCCAACGCCGCGCGCCCGAACCTGATGAAGGTCACGAAGGTGCTGTAGGACGCGGTGTGAGGCGCAGCCATGACCCCCACAGGCAAAATCGGCGTGATGGACTCCGGCGTCGGTGGGCTTTCGGTCCTGCGCGAAATTCACCGCCTGCTGCCGGAGGTGCCCACGCTGTACTACGCGGATCAGGGGAACCTGCCGTATGGGCCGCGCCCGGCGGAGCAGATACGCGGCTATGTGGAAGCGATCACGCGCACGCTCATCGATGAAGGTGCGGTGATGATGGTCATCGCGTGCAACAGCGCCAGCGCCGCCGGGCTGTACCCGCTGCGCGAGCGCTTCCCAGACCTGCCCATCGTGGGGATGGAACCGGCGGTGAAGCCGGCTGCGCGGGCGACGAAAAGCGGTGTCATCGGTGTGCTGACCACGCAGGCCACCGCCGATGGCCACCTCTACCGCCGCCTGCTGGATCTGTATGCGCCGTCGGTGGAGATCGTGACGCAGGTCGCGCCGGAACTGGTGCGCATCGTGGAGGAGGGCAGCCAGCACACGCTGGCCAGCCGCGCCGTCATCAGCCGCCTGCTGGAGCCGATGCTGCACGCCGGTGCAGATCAGATCGTGCTGGCCTGCACGCACTTCCCGTTTCTCATCCCCACCCTGCGCGAGCTGGTGGGCGAAACGGTGGCACTGGTGGATCCTGGCCCGGCGGTGGCGCGGCAGGTGGCGCGCGTGGCCCCGCTGGATCGCCTGGCGCGCGGCGGTGCGCATCTTTACTTTACCAGCGGCAGCGCAAAGGCGTTCGCCGCCATGCGCCATACGCTGCTGGGGGAAGCGCACGCCGGGGAGGTTGTGGCGGTGGAGGCGGTGCGCTGAGGCAGGCGTGTTCGTCCGGCAATCGTTGGGGAACCGCCCGCCAAAACGCGCCTATGCGACATACGGTGTCCGGGGTTGTCGGTCGGCAGACGCGGCAGGCCGCGCAATCGCCCTCACCCCCTCGTTCCCCCTCTCCCTGCCGCCGCTGCGCGGCCA
>CAZQIJ010000197.1:0-8310 GCA_964592955.1 uncultured Anaerolineaceae bacterium | reverse complement strand
AACGGACCGACTTCCATCGCGTCGGCGCGGCCAGCGCGCATCGCTTCGATCACGGCGTTGTAGCTGGTGCCGGTGATGACGACGGTGCGAATGCCCAGGCGTTCTTCCATGTAGAGGCGCAGCGGTTCAACAGCGGCGAGAGCTTCTTCCACGTTGTCGCCAGGATACACGCCGATGATGAAGGTTTCCGGCCAGCCGGTGCGATCCATTTCGGTCACTTCCGGGGTGGCATCCTGCGCGAAAACGACGCCCGTCATGATAACGGAGCACAACAGAACCAGGACAATAGCGAGTTTCTTCATGTTGTTCTTCTCCTCAAATGCGCTCATTAAAGAGACTGCAACGCAGTGCCGCGCTGGGTTCAATGGAAGCGGGCTTACACGCTTACTTACGGGCTTAGATGAAGCGCTGGCGCAGTGCGCTGCTGAAACGGTCGATGACCGTAACAGCCACAACCAGGACAATCGCGGTACCCATCACCATCTGGTAATCGCTCTTGCCGATATACTCAAACAACTTGTAGCCGACGCCGCCCGCGCCCACATAACCGAGGATGGTGGCGTGGCGCACGTTTCCCTCGAAGTAAATGATCGAATAGGAAATGAGCAGCGGCAGCGCCTGCGGGAATACGCTGTAGATGAACGTCTGTGTGCTGGTGGCACCCGTAGCGCGCACGGCCATCACCTGCTGCGGGTCGATCTGCTCGATGGCTTCGGCGAAGATACGCGACAGCGAGCCGATGGAGCCAAACGTCAGCGCCAGCACACCAGTGAACGGACCCAGGCCCACCGCGACCACAAACAGCAGCGCGTATACCAACTCCGGGATCGAGCGCATCAGGTTCAGCACGAGGCGGACGCCCTGGTAGATCGCTGGGTGTGGCGATGTGTTGCGCGCCGCCAGCAGGCTGATCGGCAGCGACGCCAGCACTGCCAGCAGCGTCCCGATGATGGCCATCTGGATTGTTTCAAACACCGAGGTTACGACCACCGGCCACTGCTGCAAAACCAGGGGTTCGTTGTTGATGATCACCGGATTGCCAAAGAGCGTAACCGTGCGCTGTGCCAGCTCAAATTCTGGCGGCAGCATACGCCCGATCAGATCCGCCATAGCAAGGAAGGGATCGAAGATGCTGTACACACGGTTTGTGGCGCTGGGCCCCACCGCCGAAAGCGCCCACAGCAGCAGCAGCAGCACTGCCACGGCCAGGATCAGCCCCGAACTGGTGACCGCAGGCAGGGGACGCAGCAGCCTTTCACGCAGCGCTTCAGGGTCAATCGGCGCGGCTTTCTCGTCTACGGGCACAGCGAGCTGCTTCGCGACTGTTTCCTTTGCGATAATGTCTTCCATAGTTTGCTAGTGCCCTAACTCATGAGCCGGTGCTGCGCTCGCATTCATAACAAGGGGTTGGTCAAAGCGGTAAATACGATCCAGAACATCTTCGGTAAGCTGCGACGCTGTGCCATCAAATTCAACTTTGCCCTGGGCGATGCCGACGATGCGGTCCGCAAACTGGCGCGCCAGTTCAACCTGATGGATGTTGATCAGCGTCAGCACACCCACTTCGCGCGCCACACGCGAAAGATCACTCATCACCTGCACGCTCAGTTCGGGGTCAAGGCTGGCGACAGGTTCATCCGCCAGGATAATCTTCGGTTCCTGCGCGATGGCGCGGGCAATGGAGACACGCTGCTTTTCCCCGCCGGAAAGGCGATCTGCACGGTTCGTCGCGCGGTGCAGCATCCCTACCCGTTCCAGCGACTCGATGGCGATTGCGCGGTGTGAACGGTCAAAATAACCCACCAGGCTCTTGAAGCCATGGTTGTAACCCAGGCGGCCCGTCAGCACATTCATCAGCGTGGGCAAGCGCTCCACCAGATTATATTCCTGCCAGATGAACCCGATATGCTTGCGCGCTTCCCGCAGTTCCTGCGGCGTCATGCCGGTAATCTCTTCGCCGTCCAGCACGACATGGCCCCCGGTCGGCACCTGCAGGCCGTTGATGCAGCGCAGAAACGTGGATTTTCCTGCGCCAGAACGCCCGATAATGGCGACGATTTCGCCGCGTTCGGCGCTCATCGAAACAGATTTCAGCGCTTCGACGCCGTTCGGGTAGGTCACATTTAAGTTTGAGACTTCAAGTAGCGCCATAACAATCCGGTGCCTGTCAGTGGACATTGACCGTTAAATCTAACGGCACATGACTAAGCCACTGTTAAGCTTCGTCATCTCATGAGTTAGCAGAAATTTAATTCCTGGGGGTAAAACCATAATCTTTCTGCAAAGAAGGCTGTGGCCAGGTTAAGAGACCCACACTGATTCGTTAAAGCCTCTGCGCAGCCTGGGCACTGCGGATTGCCGCGCCGCGCGCGCTGGTTGCCTGTAATATTCCCCCCGCTTCACTCTGCCGTTACAATACAGAAGTTCCACAACCGGGTTCATGTGCGCCGCCTGGCGCACTACAGCCCATACCAACTGGAGAACTCCTATGTGGTTAAGTGACCTGAAAATCGTCCTGCCGGACCGCGTGCTTGAACACGGTTCTATCCGAATCGAAAACGGTCTCATTGCAGAAATTGTCCCAGGCAGTGCCCCGGTCGATGTCCCCAGCCTGTACGGGCTGACCCTCATCCCCGGCCTCATTGACCTGCACGGGGATATGCTCGAGCGCGATATCGAACCACGCCCGAATGCCCGCTTTCCTGAAGAAATGGGCATCATCGAACTGGACAAGCGCTATGCAGGTGCCGGGATCACAACCGCCTTTGCTGCGATTGCTTTTGCATGGCGCAGCGGTGATCTCCGTTCGCAGGAAAGCGCCATTGAACTTATCGAGGGACTCAACCGTATGCGCGGCGAGACCCTCGTAGATATCCTGGTACACGCCCGTTTCGAAGTGACCAACCCCGAAACAGGGCCTATCTTAAATGCCATGCTCGCACGCCAGCAGGTGCAGCTCGTCTCGGTCATGGATCACACGCCCGGTCAGGGGCAGTACAAGAACGTTGACCAGTACCTGGATTTTATGCAGCGCTGGCTTGGTGCGGATCTCGACACCCTGGGCGATATGAAAGACCGCATCCTGGACAGGATGAAGGAAAACATCCAGGCTTCGCTTGTGCGTTCGCGCGACTGGGATATTGTGGAAGATGTCGCCCGCGTGGCGGTGGCCTATGGTGTGCCTGTCGCCTCTCATGACGATGACACTGTTGAGAAGGTTGCGCGCCAGGCGTCGCTGGGGCTTACCCTCAGCGAATTTCCTGTATCGCTTGAAGCTGCACAGGCCGCGCACGCGCACGGCATGAAAGTGATTATGGGCGCGCCCAATGCTTACCGCGCCGCCTCCACCTCCAACAATCTGAGCGCTATGGACGCCATTCGCGCTGGGTTGGTCGATATTCTGGCGACGGATTATTACCCGGCGGCCATGCTCCATACCGCGTTTAAGCTGGCCGATGATGGTCACATGCCGCTCAACGAAAGCCTGAAGCTGGTCAGCACGAATCCGGCAGATGCCATGCACATGTATGATCGTGGGCGTATTGCCGTGGGCTGCCGGGCTGATCTGGTGCTGGTCCATGAGAAGGAACGTTTCCCCCGGGTGCGTGGCACGATTCGCCAGGGGGTTCCCATCTATTGGGACAGCCACCTGGCCAATCTTTCCCAGTTGAGTACGCTGTTCATACTTGAGGGTGAAGTTCGTCCGCTAACATCGAATGAATAACCGAATGCATAATGGAGGTATGCTATAGCAATGAAGACGATCCAGATCCTGCTGCTTACACTGTTTTTGGCCGTAAGTCTTAGCCAGTCGGCTGGCGCACAGGGTACCACATGCCCCGGCGCGCTGGCGTCACAACTGATTGTCGGAGCGCAGGCACGGGTGACACCGGGCAGCGCGAATAACGTCCGCAGCCAGCCCTCCGCCAGCGCCGAACGCATCGGTCGCATCGAGGCCGGGACGGTGGTCAACGTGCTGCAAGGCCCCACCTGCGCAGATAACCTGGCGTGGTGGGAAGTACAGACCACCGACGGTACCCTGACCGGCTGGACAATCGAGTCGTTCGACGGCAGTTACGCACTCCTGCCATATGAGGACAGGGACGACACCCTGACAATTCCTGCGGGGTATCTGGCCGTGAATTCTGATGGCGTGCGTTTTCTGATCCCAGAAGAGGTCGCTGGCGGGATGGTGGCAGGGCGCGAAGACGGGCTGCTGCCCAGTGAGGTGTTTCCCGGCGATGCGTGGGCAGCCAGCCCCGCCGCAATGCGCTTCATTTTTGCGCCGGATGCCAGCGAAGCCAGCTTCGATAACCGCATCATCGTGTACCCGGCACGCGCCTATATGCGCCTGAATCCTAACATCGCCGAGCAGTTGCTTACGCTTCAGGATATTCTCGCTGCACGCCCGACTCCCAGCGATGAAACGCTGGCACAGCTCAATTTCGTTGGTTTTATGGCACAGGCCTTCGCAGCAGATGGCCAGTACATCCAAACAGACGCGGTGGTTGGTGTTCGCTACCTGACCTTCTTCAGTCAGGAAGCCATTCCGGTGGTGCGCGATGCAGTTCGTTATGTCTTCTATGGTCTGACCACCGACGGCGAATACTTTATTGATGCGCAGCTTCGCCTCCAGGTGGATGCGCTTCCCTCGTCGCTTTCCGAAATCCCGTCCGACGTGTGGACCGTCCAGACGGGCGTTATCGACCCGGCCTACTACGATGACCTCGTCGCACAGCTCGAATCGCTGCCGTCCGACCAGTTCACCCCGCGCCTCGAAACCCTCGATGCGATCATCGCTTCGCTCCAGATCTCAGATGACACGCTCCAGGATTACATTGCTGCCGCGGACGTGGAAGGTGATCAGCGTGTTGCCGTCCCGGATCTCGCTTACACCGCCTGCGACGACTCGAATCTGCCATCACGCCTGACCCTGGGCGGTGCAGCACGGGTGGTTGATGCGCTTGTGGATGACTATATTCCGGCGGTCACGATACCTGGCGGTCAGGCTTCCGGCGTCATGGGGCTTCCCTATGCCGATAACGAACCCGTGCGGGTACTGCATGGGCCTGTGTGTGTCGGTGACATAACGTGGTGGCTGCTCTTTGCTGGGACAAGCGCGGGCTGGTTCCAGGAGATGGCACCAGACTCTGTGACCGGCGACATGGAATACCAGTTCGAACCGGTGGAACCGATCCCAGCCGCTCTCCCCACCCCGCCAGACCTGCAGGGGCAGCAGGTCGCAGACTGCCGCCTGATCGTTTCTGGAACCAGCATTGCCTTCAGTTCTCCGCGCATCGGAGAGTCAGCCGGTCAGCTCTTTCCCGGCGGCACCTATTATGCAGATGCGTTGCGCCGCCGCCCAGAGGGAGGATATCTGTTCTGGCGGCTGACCCCAGGCGCACCTACGCGCGGCGGCGAACCGATCCCTGATGTGGCCTGGGTGTTATCCGACAGCGTGACCCCCGCGCCAGAGTGCGCCGATGTGCCGGTTGTGGAGCGCCCAGAGGAATAGAACGCGTGCCTGGCCGTGCCGCTGTACGGCCAGGCATGCGCGGCGGCGGGTCTGCTGGATTTATGCTCCGGGACCTGTAACTGGATTGCAGCGCCGCGTCCTGGCAGCGCGCAGAGAGGTCGCAACGGGTCTTGCACGCGCTGCCAAATACAGGTATACTGGCACTATCTTCTGCGGGTGTAGCTCAGCGGTAGAGCGCTTGCCTTCCAAGCAAGATGTCACGGGTTCGAATCCCGTTACCCGCTTCGAAAAGAAATAAGCAAGATATTATGGGCCCATATCTCAATGGCAGAGAACACGACTCATAATCGTTAGGTTGCAGGTTCGAGTCCTGCTGGGCCCACATCCCCTACCTTCATCTGAAATCCTCAAGATCATACTCTGGATAATGCAATTCCATATGGCAGTTGGCACACAACAAGTCACATTTTTGTGCCTCTGCAAGGATTGCTTCCCACGAATAACTGTGCAATGATGCGAGAGAAAGCTCGAAACGCTTATCGTGCCTGTGATGAAAGACGAGAGATGCCGCACAGGTGCTGTAGCCGCAATTCATGCATGAACCTCCCTTCATCTGAATTAGAGACAGTTTTCGCGTGGTTGCCAACGTTCGCTTGCGTGCCCAGGCAGAATTCTTCCCCTGTTGTTCACATTTCGGACATGCCTTCCGCGCCTTACCAAATAGCGCTGTCCCACAAAAAGCGCAGTAACGTCCGTTCTTTACATCCGGCAGACTTCGTGTGTTATGTTTCCCAAAGGGCGAGCACTCCAGGCAGAACTTTCGTCGCTGAAGATTACGCGGCTTACCATCGATAATGACATGATTCGAAAAGGAGGCTCCACAGCGTTCACACGTAGGCATATCAATGTCTCCCGTTCGAGGGATGCGCATTTCTTCGGACCGTGCGATCTCCCCAGGTCGCCTCATAATGCAGCTCATGGTGACAATTCGCGCACAGCAATTCGCACTGCGCTGCCTCTTTCACCAGCGCTTCCCAGGCGGTGTTCGCAAGATGACGGCTGTCCAATGCAAATGCTTTGCGCCCTGTGTGGTGAAACGTCAGTGCGGCTGCGTTGCGGCGGTACCCGCACCGCTGGCACGCACCGCCCAGCAGCGCAATCAGCGCCTTCTTGCGTTCCAGCGCGCGCTGGCGCTGTTTCTCGAAATGATTGCTGTTCGATTCGATGATGCAGGTGTTGCAGTATCGGGTCTGGCTGCCCGTCAGGGGGCCGCCGCACGTCATACACAACCGCCCATTTTCGATCTCGCGCTGTGACTCCTGACTGGCATAGGGCAAGCAGCGCAGACACGTGGTTCGCCTTGAATTCCGCCGTACCCCACCATTGATGCGAATATACTGCGAGAACCGTTTTCCGCATTGTTTACACAGGGGCATCTTTCGGCATCCTTGTTGATCATAGCGTGATCAGAAACGATCCTGCGGCGATATGCGTTATTTAACTATAGATACAGCATATCGCATGGCCTGATCCTTGTCAACAGGATGGCTTGAAGCAAGGGATTCCGGGTGAGGGCGGGTTCGCCTCAACTTCGATGCCTGAGTAGTTACGCATCTCGGCTTTACTGTGACTTGGGGAAAGCGAATACTTCGGAAGGATGCAGCCCGCGAAACCGGCCCTGATGCGAATACGGTTTCCGCGGGATGGATACCAAACCGGTTCGTCGGATTGAGATCGCGCCTATGCTGGCCATCCTGCGCTGGTTAGGTTGTACGATGGATGATATGCTGTCTATCGGAGAGAGGAAAACGCCAGCGTCACCGTGAAACGCGTAGCGTGCAGGCAGCGCACAGGCTTTGCAACATTTCACACAAGCATAACGGGATCGTAGAGTTTATTAATGTCCCATTCAGGTTAGCGCCCTATAAGTATAGATGCTGACACAGCATCGTCGTCAGTGCGTTTACTTGTTTCTACCTGACTGGAGGACATGCAATGCGTAAGTTCGTATTAGTGCTGCTGGTGCTCATGATGAGCATGCTGGCAAACGGCGTCATGGCTCAGGATTCGGCTGTGTTCTGCGGCAACCTTTCCGCCGAAGACTGCGCGATCCTCGAAGCTTCGTCAGCCGCAATGGCGACCCTTAGCTCTGCATCTTTTGATTTCAGCCTCAATGTCGCCATTGCAGGGACCGATGGCACCGAATCTCAGAGTATCGCCTTCACCGTCACCGGGGATGGTGCGTATTCCGGCGATCCAGCCATGATGAACAGTGTGTCTACCATCGATCCCAACGATACCGCTGCTGTAATGGCCGCCGCTGGCGAAGCCCTGGCTGCTCTTAACGCTGAACTCAACCTTTCTCTCATCCTGCCTGCTGAACTCGCCACGGAAATGGCTCCAGGCTTCCCGAACCAGATCGACCTCCAGTTGAGCCTGGTGGATGGCGTGGGCTACATCAACTTCGATACCCTCGCACCTCTGCTTCAGGGTGCCATGCCCATGGAACTGAGCGGTTGGGGCGGTCTTGACCTCATCGACACCCTTACCCAGATGGGCCCCATGCTCGGTGGCATGACCATGCCCACCCCTGATGAGACAGAGAGCATGGAGATGTCTGAAGAAGACATGCAGGCGCTCATGGAATCCATGACGATGGAACGTGTGGCGGATATGGATGGTCAGGCTGTGTTCGTGATGAATTTCGACATTGCTGCCCTGATGACCAACCCAATTGTGCGTGATTCGATGATGACCTCTTTGCAGACCCAGGGCCAGACGCTCAGCGAAGAAGACATGGAAGAAATCATCCAGATCTTCGCCTAAAACCCGGA
>CAZQIJ010000196.1:0-8351 GCA_964592955.1 uncultured Anaerolineaceae bacterium | reverse complement strand
TGGCCGCGCAGCGGCGGCAGGGAGAGGGGGAACGAGGGGGTGAGGGCGATTGCGCAACTGCCCGCCGACCACTGTTTACCCGCGCACGTCGCGGCGCACCTGCCGCAGCGAAAGCGCCAGCAGGACGATGGCCGCCGTCACCACCACCAGCGCGGCCAGCATCACCCCGGCCAGGGTTTGCAGGGCGTTAATTTGCGCGTCGCGGCTGGCGATTTCGCCCTGCAATTCCAGGTTTAACCCCTGGATGGCAGCCAGCGCCACACCGTCAGCGTCCACCGTGCTGATCGTCGTCTCGCCCGACCCGACGCCGAACGCCGCGTAGAAATCCTGCGCGACCGGGCCGATGTGGCGCGTATCCCCGCCGATGTATTCCCACGTGGTGATGGGCATACCGGCGACAGCATCCAGCACCGCGCGCGGATCCACCGCCGCGAACGCGTCTTTGGCGGCGCGGTCGCTGAGCACATTCCATGACGAGTCGTTGGCGTCCAGGCTCACGCCAATCGTCGCCGCGCTGTTGGTGAAGATGCGCACGCCGCCTGCTGCGCGCACGTTGAACTGATTTATCGCCGTAGACGCGAATTCGGCCCCGGTGTTATCTGCCCACACGAACGCGCCGTTGTGGGCGGCATTGGCGTTATTCCCGGCGGCAAAACTGGCCGTGCCAGTGGCGATGTTACTCACCCCGCCGGGTATGGTGCTGTTGCCACCGATGGCCGCGTTCGTGTTGCCGCCACCCACCGTCGCCACATCGCCGCTGGCGGTGTTGGTGGTGCCGCCGCTCACCGTCGCATAGGATCCTGTAACAATGTTATTAGCGCCCCCACCCACTGTCGCAATAAGCCCGCTGGCCGTGTTCTCGTCGCCGCCGCCCACCGTGCCTGCGAAGCCGCTGGCGGTATTGCCGCTGCCGCCGCCCACTGTCGCGAAAAACCCGTTGGCCGTGTTCTCGCTGCCGCCGCCCACCGTCGTGTAAACGCTGCTGGCGGTGTTACCTGATCCTCCACCGATGACCGCTAAGCTGGCGTTCGCGCTGTTCGCGTTCTCCAGTGCGCCGCCGCCGCTGATGGTCACGCCGACTGCGTCGTTGGTCACGTTGTTACCTACAAAACCGCCGATGACGTTGGGACTCGTCGCGTTCGGTTCAACCCGCAGGCCATACAGCGCCAGCGCATACGGCGCAGGCGTGATGACCTGGCGCGGCGTGAGCGTCGTAAACGCCCCGCCGCCCGCGCAGTCATTGACCGCGATTTCCAGCCAGCGGTCTTCACCGTTGAATGCGCCGGTGCCGAAATCCAGCACGGTGCTGAAGACGCCATCGGTGACGGTGACGCCGGTCGCGCTCTGCGTCGTGCCGACCGGCGCGCCGTCGGTAATGGCATTGAACAGCGCGAACGTGAAATCACAGGCGGCGCTGACGGGCGTCCCGGCGTTTTCGATGTAACCCTGATAGGTGAAGTCGGTGGCGTAGGTGGTGGTTTGGGCGGCGATGGGCGCGGCCATGACCCCGATAACGATGCACACAAGAACCATCACAACAAGACGGCGCTGCATGGGGGGTATCCTTTCACAATAATATGGATACCCCTCAGTTTAGCCTGTTTCGGCATTTTGCGCAGGTCGGGTGCCGCTGCGGTTCACGCACGGGCGGTTCACGCACGCCCGCCACGCCTGCGCAAGCGCATGTTACGCTTCGGGGCTGGTGAAGACCTTATGCGGGTGCCAGCGCCCGCCAGACGCCATCAGCACCGCGATAAACTGGCCGTCCGGGGTGAGCGCGCGCGCCAGCGTCTCGTCTGGCTCTGGCGCGCCCTCGATGCTGCGCCCGTGCAGGATGTGGTCAAGCGCGGCGGCGTCCAGCGCGACCGTTGGCCAGCCGCGCAGGGCGGTTTCTGGCGCGATCAGATGCGCGCCCAGATCTGCCAGCGCAGCGTCCAGCGCGGCGGCGTCCTGCAGCAGGAATGCGCCGCTGCCGGTGCGTACCAGCCCGGCCAGATGCGCCCCCACCCCCAACGCCTCGCCCAGGTCATAGGCCAGGCTGCGGATGTAAGTGCCTGCGCTGCACACAATATGCAGGTCAAATTCCGGCGGGGTATAGTCACCGAGAGTCAGCGCGTCGATGCGCACGGGGCGCGGCGCGCGTTCGACCGTTTCGCCCTTGCGCGCCAGATCGTACAGTTTTTTGCCGCCCTGCTTGATGGCGCTGTACATGGGCGGCACCTGAAGGATATCGCCCACATACGGCGTCAGCGCCGCTTCGAGATCCGCGCGCGTGATGTGACCGGCAGCGCGTCGCAGCAGGATTTCGCCTTCGGCGTCGTAGGTGTCTGTCGTTTCGCCCAGCCGGACGCGCGCCGTATAGCGTTTGGTGGACTGCATGGCGTATTCGGCGAGGCGGGTGGCCGCCCCCAGGCACACGATCAGCACGCCGGTGGCCAGTGGATCGAGCGTCCCGGCGTGGCCCACTTTGGTCTTCCTGCCCGCCGCGCGCCGCACGTTTGCCACCACATCATGGCTCGTCATGCCGGGCGGCTTGTTGATATTGAGGAAACCGAACACGTCATACCCCCGTTTTTAGCGCTCGTCTGGAACAGGGACGGGATCCGTTTCCAGCGGCGCGAGGCTGAACAACAGTCCGGGGTCGATCATGCCCGTGCGCGCGCTGGACCAGGCGAAGGCGTCTGGTTCGGCGGTCGAGGCGCGGCAGTCCAGCGCGAGGTGCGCCCCGGTCGAATTGCCGCTGTTGCCAGACGACGCAAACACGGTGGACGGCGGCAGCGTCTCCCCGGCCTTGATGCTGAAGCTGAGCAGCCGTCCATAATTGCAGTAGAGGTGTGCGCTGCCCAGCCCGGCGCGGGCGAGACTGCTGCGGGTGGAGGCTGGCAGCGCGTCGTTGGCAAACTGGAGGATCACGTAATGCCCCAGCCCGTAATTCCAGGCAGGGTCATTAAACACCGATGGATCGCTGATCGACAGCCCGGCATCGATGACGCTGAGGCCGTCCTCGCCGCAGCGCTGGCAGTATTCCGCCGCCGTCACATAGGCGGTAACCCCCGGCGACGTGACCGCCGTGCCCACCGCTGCGCCCAGATCCCAGCCCTGGTTGCCGGTGGCGGCCTCATAACCGCGCGCGAAATAGTAGCCCCCGTAGGGCAGCGGCGCGGGATACAGGTCTGGTGCGAAGCCGAAGGCGGTGCAGTCCCCCAGCAGGCCCAGCATCGCCATCTGTGCCCAACCGCCATAATTGGGCAGAAACGCCCACTGGCTGCCGTCCTCGCCGGTCGTCACCTGCGCGATGCCGGTCTGTTCCCAGTGGCCCAGGCTGGCGATAGGCTCCGCGTTCAGGTCGGCGGTGGCGCGCACGTTGTGGCCGTTGGGGATCAGCCCAACCGCCCGGCATTCGGCGGCTGCGGCCTGCGCCGCTGGCGTTACGGTGGGTGTGGGCGTGCTGGAAGGCGCGGCCTGCGTTGGGGTTGCGGTCGCGGTCACGGTGAGGGTGGCGGTGGCTGCGGTGGGTGTGGGCGTCTCGTTGAACTGGTTAGCACTCAGGCCCACGCCAGCGGTGGGTGTGGCACCCGGCGTAACCCCCAGGCCGCGCGCGATGACAAAAAACAGGCCGGCCAGCGTAAGCAGCCCCACCAGGCCGAGCGTGACCCGGTTCACGGTGCGCGCGGGAAGGCGGATACCCGTCCGGTAATCCCCTTCGGGCGTGCGCTCGACGGTAATTTCCGGCAGGCGCTTGAGGTCATCGCGCACGTCGTCCAGGGGCTGGGCCGCGATCTCGTCGCGCAGCGCGGGTTGATTCTGAACTTCGGTGCCCACCACGCCGCGCGGCGACACTTCTGCAAGCTGCTGGAGGAAATTCTCCCCCGGCAGGCTGCCATCGCGCACATCGGCGTACTGCGTGCGCACATAAATGGCCCAGTTCTCGCTTTCCAGCAGATCACCGCGCAGCAGCAGCGGGAAGGCGGGTTTGCCCAGGTTATCGGCAATCGTCACCTCGCGCTGCACCCAGCGCGACTCGTCGGAAGACGGCGTCATGATGACGATGAAGGCCGCGCAGTGCTTCAGCGCCTTTACGATGGTCAGCCACCAGTCTTCGCCGTGATCAATCCGGTTATCCATCCACACGTTGAATCCGGCGCGCGTCAGATGATCGACCAGGCGGCGGGCATAGTCGGAATCGGCGCGGCTGTAGCTGACGAAAATATGCGACATGGTTCACTTCCGTAATTCAGGCCGAACGTAGTCCAGTACAGGAACAAGAGTCATGGGACGGGAGACAGGCGCGTGGAGCTGCCTGTCACCCTGTCGTGCGCATCCTGCAACTGTACCAGTGTAGCGCAGGTGTGGCAGTTTCGCTGCACGGGTGCGGCGCGCCGGGCTGCGCATCAGGCATTCAGCGCGCGTTTCATCTGCGCCAGCGCCCGGTACATGACGATGAAGCCTGCCGCGCCGGTCACCAGCATCACCGCCAGCATGACCTGCAAGGCGGTCAACTGTGCCGCCTGCGCCGCGAGCTGCGCGTCGCGCGCGCCCAGTTCCAGGTTCAACCCCTGGATGGCCGCCAGCGCCACGCCGTCCGCATCCAGGCTGTTGATGCCGGTATCGCCTTCGCCCAGCCCAAACGCGGCATAGAAATCCTGCGCCACCGGCCCCATGTGACGGGTATCCGTCCCAATGAAATTCCAGGTGGAGACCGGCAGGGCGGCAACGGCGGCGAGTACCTCACGCGGATCGACCGTCTCGAACGCTTCTTTGGCCGCGCGGTCGCTGGTGCAAACCCAGCCGCTGCCACCGGCAGGCAGCGTACAGCCTGTGGTGAGCGCGCTGTTGGAAAAGAGGCGCACACCGCCAGCGGCGCGCACGCTGAACTGATTCGCTGTCGAAGACTCGAAACTGGCGTCGGTGGAGTCTGCCCATACAAACGCGCCTGCGTCATCCGCAACGGCCAGGCGTCCGGCGGCAAAGGCGTAACCGCCGCTGGCGACGTTGTCGCGCCCACCGGGCACTGTGGCATAGCCCCCGCTGGCGACGTTGTCGCGCCCACCGCCCACCGTCGCATACTGGCGGTCGCCGGTATTGCCGTTATCGTCCCCCACCAGATTTCCCGTGCCGCCGCCCACCGTGCCATAATTGTCTGTCACGCGGTTGATTTCGTCGATACTGCCGCCGCCGCTCACGGTCGCGCCTACCACGCTGCTGGTCACGCTGTTCCCCACAAACCCGCCGATGACGTTCGGGCTGGTGGTGTTCGGTTCGGTGCGCAGGCCATACAGCGCCAGCGCATAGGGCGCGGGCGTGATGCGCTGGCGCGGCGTCAGCGTGGTGAACGTGCCGCCGCCTGCACAGTCGTTGACCGCGATTTCCAGCCAGCGATCCTGACCGTTGAAAGCCGCTATGCCGAAATCCAGCGCCGCGCTGAAGACCCCCGCGCTAACGCTGACCGCGCTGGCCGTTTGCACAGTGCCCACCGGATTCCCGCCGCTTTCGGCATCGAACAGCGCGAAGGTGAAGTCGCACGTCGCATCAACAGGCGTGCCGCCGTCTTCCAGGTAACCCTGGTAGGTGAAATCTGTGGCGTAGGTGATGGTTTGCGCGCTGACGGGCGCTGCGATGACCCCAATTACGATGCTCAGCAGGAGAAGCAGAGTTAAGTGGCGCTGCATGGAGGCGTTTCCTTTTTCTTTTCTATTCAGATACGAATGTCCACAGTTTAATCGATTCTGTCCTCTGGCGCACCTGCGAGGGTGAGGGCTGCATACCCAGGGCTGTTGCAAAGCCAGATGCATTGGGCTTGTGGCAGGGTATTGGCCAGGGGAACGCATGGATCAACCCATTTAAATCCGCCGGATCCTGGGGCGGACGCGGCGGGCCTCGTCCCTACACGGGTTGTATCTGATTTGCGTTTTCCAGAAGTCCCTGGCAAGTGCTTGTCTGGCCGCGCACCGTTGGTATACCTGCACAAAGTGGGCACACCCCACTGCATCCCGGTGGGCGCAGGGCGTCATGCGTTCCAGGCGCAGGCGTAGCGGGCACCGCCCACAAAGCAACGCCATGTTACAAAAGTTACGGAGCGGCAGATTTTGTGAAAACTTTTACTTGCCTTTTGCCCGTTTTGCGTTATCGTAAGGACATACTTAGAGTTAGCCAGTCAGCCGTCAAGCGAACTGCCCGCAGTGAGGTGGTTCGCTTTGTGTGTGTGTAAGGCCTACGCAGGAGCAAACCATGAGGGCACTCTTTACGTTTTTCACGACTGCCGCACTCCGTTTTCGGATACTGACCGTAGTCGCTATCGTGCTGGTGCTTGGGTTCGGCTTACAGGCCGTAACCCTGCTCAACCAGGAACTGTTACCCCCCATTGAATTCCCACAGACCATCATTCTCACCCAGGTTTCCGGCATGACCAGCGATGAGGTGCTGACCGTCGTCACCGAACGCCTGGAACAACGCCTGTCTGAGATCGAAGAAGTGGTGAACCTGGAAACCACCACCACCGGCGCGTTTGGTGCGGTGCTCATCGCCCGCAACGATTTCGGCATCAATCAGGTGCGGCTGCTGGAAGACATCCAGACGGCGCTGGACAGTGTGTGGCTGCCGCAGCGGCGCATTGTGCCCCCGGCGGGCGAAGCCCCGCAGGCTTTCGCCGCGCGCCTGCTGGCGGATGTGCAGCCGGAACTGCTGATCTACCTGCAAAGCCGCGATGCAAACTTCCTGTTCCAGCTTACGCCGGACGTGTGGAGCGCGCTTTCTGAGGACACCGCGCGCGCGGCGCTGGCGTATCTGGCCAACCAGGTGGAGGTAACCGACGTTGAAACCAGCGCGCTGCGCCGCCTGGTGGAGCAGCAGATTGTGCCGGAAGTCAGCGCGATTGACCTCGTGGCCAATGTGAGCGTGGGCGGCGGCCAGGTGCTGCCGGGCGAAACAACATTCAACGGTGCCACCGAGGCAGACGGCGAAGCCGAAAGCCTGGTGCTGAAGCTGTCGCCAAAGGTGTGGGCTGTGGTTGCGCCGCGCCTGGGCCTGGGCACCGAGCTGAACGCCGAAATGGCCACCGAACTGGCCGCGCTGGATTATCCGACGCCGGAAGGCATCCCCGCGCTGCCGGAAAGCTGGCAGATGGATCACTTCGCAGACGCCAGCGACCTGCGCGAGACAACCGGGCTGGGCGGCGGCGTGGCCGCGAGCCTGAACGCCTTCGTCGAAGATGGGCGCATTGTGGGGTCGCTGGGCAAAACCAATGACCTGACGCCGGAAACCGTGACGCAGATGCTGGAAATCGCGCCGTCGTTGGTGAACGCGTTTGAGGCAGAGCACCTGGCCGCCATGCCGCCGGAAGTGTTCGCGGTGCTGCCAGATGCGTATCTGGCCGGGCTGGACGGCTTCACGCGCGATGCGCTGGCGGCCCGCGCCATTGCCATCGGCATCGCTGGCGAGGCCGCGGCAACCCCGGTTGATCTGCCTGCCGCCTGGCGCATCGCCCCGCCGCGCATCATCACCTTCAGCTTTGCGGATCTGCCGCTGGCGACCTTCAGCATCTCCACAACGGCCACCGGCGAAGCCGCAGCCGAAGCGTCAGCCGAAAGCGAGAGCGCCGCCCAAACCGAGGACGCCGCCCAAACCGAGACGGTGACGGCGACCGCGACCCCCACCGCTGAACTGCCGGAAGGTCCCGCCGTCCCCGCACCGCTGGCGCTGCTGGGCACGTTTCTGGGTGTGGAGCTGAACACCGCCGACGATCTGGTGAACATCCAACTGCCAGAAAATATCGCGGCACAGTTCGGCGGGGACTCGCTGTCCTCTGGCCAGCTCCTCGGCTTTCTGATTCTGCTGGCCAACCCGGAAGACCTGCCCGAAGGCGTGCAGCTTCCGCCCATCCCCATTAACGTGGACGCCATCTTCAGCGGCTTCACGCCCGAAGCCGGCCTGACCGAGGTTGATCTGTATGAAGCCGAATTCCGCGTGCGCGCCATCAACGCGGCCAACCAGGTGATTGTGCTGATCGATTCCAGTAAATTCGGCCAGGTCGAGCTGACCCCCTCCGTCCGTCCCGACCGCATTTCTCACCTTTTTTCCGACCGCAGCCTTTCTCCCGATTGGGTGGAAAGGCTGCAGCGCGCCAACTTGGCATTCACGCTTTGCGAATGAGGTCCTTATGCCCTTAGAAGCCCCTTACCCCGAACTGGATGAACTGATTGTGGCCATCGGCGAAGCCTGCCAGCGCCTCTCAGAAATTGAGGCCACCGAAGGCGCCGCGGGCAATGTATCTACCTACCTGGGTTGGCCGGTAGAAGTGCGCCGGCGCTTCCCCCTGGTTGAAAGCCTGCCCCTGCCGTTAGAAGTTCCAGAAC
>CAZQIJ010000195.1:0-8355 GCA_964592955.1 uncultured Anaerolineaceae bacterium | reverse complement strand
CGGTGATGTGGGAACGTATGCGCGGTGTGGCCGCCGGCTTCGGGGTCGGCGCAGACGATGACCGCGACGACTTCTCGCCCCTCTTCCACAATATCGACATGCCGCCGCGTCCCGGCTGTTCCAATGCCTGCTACCCGCCCTCGCGCACTGCCGACGGCCACACCTACCTCAGCCGCAATTACGAATTCTCAACCGGGTCGTTCACGGATGTCCTCGGCATTGCGCTGCCGCCAGAGATCCGCGCGCAGATGAAAGCCATGATGGGCGAGCCCTACATCATGGAGTGGCAGCCCACCGATGGCGGCTATGCGTCGTGGGCCGTCCACGCCAATGACCTGCTCGGTGGCGCGTTCGATGGCATGAACAGCGCCGGGTTGGCGGTGGCGCTGATGGCAGACGAGGACGCTATGGCCGGGACCTACGAACCGCATATGGACAGCGTGCGCGCCGTTGGGATTAACGAGCTGCAGATCGTGCGGATGCTGCTGGATACCTGCGCAACCGTCGATGAAGCCAGAGATCTGCTGCTGTCGGTCAAGCAGTATTACCATTATGTGCCCTGCCACTATATGATCGCGGATGCGTCTGGCCAGTCCTTCATCTTCGAGCAGTCGATGGGCCGCAACCACGCCCTGATCCTGGATGGCGGTGGCGAAACGCAGGTCTGCACGAATCACCAGCTCTATCGCCAGCAGGCAACGCACACGGACGGCGTGCCGGAATTGTCGCTGCAGAACAACAGCCACTGGCGCTATGCCACGCTGGTGCAGCGCATCGGCGCACAACAGCGCCACAGCACACACGATATCCGCAGCCACAGCGCTGCCGTCGGCATTGGATCGCTCTTCAGCCACATGGAGCGCGACCCCGGCTTCACCAGCATCGCGGCGGCGGTCAACGCGCGCACGCTGTGGTACGCGCTCTATGACCTGACGGCACGCCGCATCGAAATCGACTTTTACCTGGACTCTCAGATCAACGCGGCGGGCAGCTATGAGGAAACGCGCAGCGAGGTCTTCCATTTCCACGTCCCGGCTTCAACCCCGGTGACAGCGTAGGCCAGTGGCGTAACTCCTCACACTGCCAGCAAAGGGGGGCGACAGCAGCCGGATCCCGAAAGTGATCCCGCTCGCTTTCTCCCCCCCACCCTCTGGACGCGCGCCGCAACTCAGGTTACGATAGTGGCGTTGCTGAACCATCTTAAGGGGGAACGTAAATTGGAAGCAGGTAAGAGTTTTCTGGCAGCCAATGCCAGCAAGCCCGGCGTCGTTACCACAGACAGCGGCTTGCAGTACCGGGTCATCACCCAGGGGACGGGCGAACGCCCCGGGCCGATGGCCGAAGTCGAAGTGCATTACGAAGGCCGCCTCATCGACGGCAAGGTCTTCGACAGCTCTTACGAGCGCGGCGAAGCGATTTCGTTCTTCCTTTCGCAGGTGATCGCCGGATGGCAGGAAGGCGTGCAGCTTATGCCCGTTGGCTCCAAGTATGAACTTTACATCCCGCACGAACTCGGCTATGGGCCGCGCGGTGCCAGCGGCGTGATCCCGCCCTTCGCCACCCTGATCTTCACCGTTGAACTCCTCAAGGTGTTCTAGTGCGCCTGCGCCGTGTTCTCCTGGGACTACTCTTCATCGTGCTCGTCGCTGTGCTGGGGGCCGCTGCCCTCGTCGGCTACGACTCGCAGCTTGGCGCGCAGGCCGCAGACGTAAGCAACGTCACTTTCCCGGCTGCTGACGGGACCGAACTGGTCGGTTACCTGGCCACGCCTGAATCCATACCGCCGGGTGTCGATGGCTATCCGGCCGTGATCATGGTCCATGAATGGTGGGGGCTGACCGCCGAAATCCGCGAGATGGCCGATCTGCTGTCTGAGCAGGGTTATGTGGTGCTCGCGCCCGATACCTATCGCGGCGCTGTCGCGGCCACCGTCCCCGGCGCGATCTTTCTGCGCGTGACTGTGCCCAAAGCGCGCGTTGACAGCGACATGCAGGCCGCGTACAGCTTTTTGGCCGCCCAGGACACCGTAGACCCGGCGCGCATTGCCGTGATGGGCTTCTGTTATGGCGGTGGGGTCGCGCTGCGCCACGCGCTGGAAAACGCGGATCTGGCCGCCGTGATCAACCTCTATGGCGATACCGTCAGCGATCCGGCAGCCTTTGGCGCACTGCTGGACGGCAATACCCCGCTGCTGGGGATTTTCGGCGCGGAAGACCAGCAGATCCCGGTGGCTGAGGTCGAAGCTTTCCGCACCGCGCTCGACGAAGCCGCGGTCGAAAGTACGGTCACGATCTATTCTGGCGTGGGCCATGCCTTCGTCTACCCGGAAAGCCTGCAAGAGGGCGGCGCGGCCCGCGATGCCTGGACGCAGATCCTCACCTTTCTTGCAGAAACGCTGACGGTGCCAGCGCTGCCCCCAGAAGCCTAAGAATCCAGCCGCACGACGGAGTCCACCATCCAGCAGTCTTCATGGGGGGACTCCGTCTGCTGCGTCAGCGCAAACATAAACGTCGTGTAGCGCCCATCCTGGCGAAACAGCCTCACCATCTGCTGCGCATAACCGCCGCGCACAATGCACTGCCCCACATTTGCCCGCTCGTACCCGATCATATCCGCATAAACCGGGCTTTTGACCATCTCAATGAAGCGCGCCACCGGCCCGGTAAAAACCCGGTTGGACGGTGAAGCGAACTCAAAAGCGGCGCGGATGCCGTCATTATGCGGCGTGAGGTCGTTGTTTTGCAGTGCATCCAGCAGAAATTTCACCACATCCTCTGGCGTTAGCTCTGGCGAAGGACGCACAAAATGAAACTGCACACGGATATCCATCGGGAATGCTCGCGTTCGTCATAACCTGTTTTCACCCGTATTCTATCACGCGCACGGTCTGGGGTAAATTTCACCATTCAACCCGCATTCAACCCGCAGCTTTGCGCATTCGCAGCGAGTCCTTTTCTGCTGCTAAGGCACGGTTCAAATGTAACGACTAACCTTACAGGGAAAAATTCACCGCAAGGCGAGAGAGGAACCGTAATGCCAGACCAGGACGCGACGAACGACCGTGACGGGCTCGAACCCCAGTTCTTTACCCTGACGCCCATGGGCTACGAAGCGCTGAAGGCTGAACTGCGCGAGGTACAGGAACGCTACGCGCGCCAGCAGGCAGAGCTGGCCGACGTGCAGAACCACACCGGCGGCGATAACATGCCTGAAGAAGCCGCCTACTTCGAAGCCCTCACCATGAAAGAGTACTTTGAGCAGCGCATGGGCCACCTCACCTACATCCTCCAGTATGCCGATGTCCCCACAGAAGACCCTGACCCGAAGCGCGTTGATCCCGGTGAGCGGGTGGTGGTGTGGGATTTCGAGACGCGCCGCGAACTTCAGTTTGACCTGCTGTACGGCGCAGAGGTCATGGCGCACACCGAAATCGGCCCGGATGTACAGGATGTCTCAGTCGATTCGCCGGTGGGGCAGGCGCTGCTTGGCAGGCAGGTCGGGGATGTGGTTGAGGTCGAAATCCCGGATGGGCGTGTGCGCTACGCCATCCGCCGCATCGAGCAGATCACCGCAACCTGACGGTTGTAATCATAAGAAATAAGCACACATACCCCCATGTGTGCTTTTCTACCCCAACATGTGATATACTCAGACAGTAGCAGCACAGAACACGCTTCACCCTTTCGCATACGATACGGGAGAAAACATCGTGACTAAGCTCAGACTGCCATTCGTCCTGCCCTCCGTTTTCGCTGTCCTGCTCGTGGGCGGCCTTGCCCTCCATTCGGTCTCTTCCCAACCCATCCCGCCCGAAACCGCTGCCTGGTGGCATTACTCCGTGGGCGACTGGGATTTCTCGCAGTATCGCGGCCAGATCATGGCCGAAGATGCGCTCAGAGACACAATGCTGGCGGAACTGGCGACCTATGCCGAAATTGTCCGCATCGATGATGTACAGGCGCGGTTGGTCGGTTACCGCGCAGGGTCCCATTGGCTAAGCGGCGGCGTTCCTCGCGATGCGTACTTGGAGCCGAATCGCCCGATGCTGGTCTTCACCGCGCACGGCGAATTTCACTACAGAGACTCCGAACTGACACAAATCTCAATGCTTGTGGATAGTATTAACGGTTTTGCTTACATTGTTACCGGTCGGGCGTTCGATCCTTCTGTCATCGTGGACGTGGACATTTATGTGCCCGCCTACGAAATTCCCGGCTACTCGCAGACCGAAATGGCGCGGGATGAACAAGTGCTGTCCACACCTTCAGGTCATGAGACGGGCGAGGTTTTCAGAATTGTCGGCCCCACCCATGTTCCGGGGCAGCGGCCGCTGCTGCCCACCGGGCAGTGGCTGCCGCTGCCCACCCCCGCGCCCGCCAATTAGGATGCTGGTGTGACCCCGCACCTTGCCGGGCGACCTGTACTCCCGGCAAGGCGCGCTTGATGTCCTGGGGGTTCAGCGTGTGCGCTCCGGTGAATTCTTCCACGCGGTGAACGACTCGTGCGTGAAGATCTGGTTGTGACCGTCCACATAATACAGATACCGCTCGTCCAGAAATCCCTGCACCATGTCCAGGTTCGCCCCGTTCAGGCGCGGCGGCTTAGGATAGAACGCGTCCGCCAGAAACATCACCCGGTCTTCCGGCACGCGCAGGATGATCGAATCGTCGCTGTGTTCGCCGCCCACATGCTCCAGTTCCAGCGTCACACCATCCAGATGCAGCGTGTAATAACGCCCTTCAAACACGATGGACGGATGCACCACGCGGAAAATCTCCCAGTCCATCGAGTCCGCCAGCACCTCATAAAATGGGGCCATAAAGGGGCGTTCTTCGGCTGCCCGCGCCAGATACGCGCGGCTCCATCCGAGCTGCTCTGTCTCTTTCACGCGGCGCGCGCAAATGGTATGCGCGATCACCGGCGCATCAAAGATCTGCGCCCCCAGAATATGGTCGAAATGCACATGTGAATAGATCACATAGCGGATGGGCGGCGCGTCAATTTTGCGCAGGGCGGCCACGATATCGCGGCTGTGGGCATGGTTCGCCCCGCCATCATACATCACAGTCTGCGTTGGGGTGATGATCGCGCCCACCGCCGGGCGCAGCTTGATCTTGTCCGGGTCGGTGGGGTAGACCCACACGTGTTCAGTGATTTGTGTCAGCACAGCAGGCTCCGGTCTCGGTTGCGGCCAGTCGCAGCAATGATAGCACCGCACACGCCGCGCGCACACCGGAAGAAATGAGCGCAGGGCTGTTGCAAAGTCAATGTCGTTGCATCGGTTGGGGTGCCAGGGGAAGGGTTCCCCAGAGCGTTCTTCTGGCTCCGGCAGCAGGGACACCCACACGAGGTGGGTAGCTTGAAACCGCCGCCTAACACTACGACACAGGCACCGCTACCCACTTTAGTGGGTGTCCTGGCGGTGCGCTGCCAGACGACGACTTGCCAGAGGACTTGTTCCTCTGGGACAGACTCGGCCAATCCCTGGCGTTTTCGGACTTTGCAAAAGCCCTGGAAATGAGCGCTGCCCGCTGTGCCTCTGTCTTCCACACCCCTACGGTGCGCAGTCGTCCAGGCGGTTGCGCACCTTCTCCACATCAAACGGCCCGGCAAACTGGCCCGGTGTAAACTCAACCGCCGCCTGGTAAACATCACTATACGTGTGCGCGCTGATGGTGCTGATCAGCCGCGCCACATCTTCCGGCGCGATCAGTTCCACCAGCGCACCGATCAGCGGATAATAATCCTTGTTCGGCAGCCCGTTAGGATAGGCGCACACCACCTGCGCGTAGAGCGCCAGCAGATGGCCAGGGATATTTTCGATTGGGGCATTCTGCATCACACGGTCCTTTCACTGCAGCGTGTGTCTCACACCTGCTTCGGATAGTTGTCCAGCACCCAGCGCAGCATCGTGTAGTGCGCCGCCAACCCGCCATACTGCCCAAAGCGCGCAAACAGGGCATGCGTCGCCTGCGGCGTCAGCTTGCCGCGCGCCCCGTTAAAGTACAGGTTGGCGGCAGCCTGCAGCGCCACATCGCCAGACGGAATGTGCGCGTAATCGCCATGTGCCCGCGCCACGACGTTGGCCGCCGTCCACGGGCCAACGCCGCTCACCCGCAGCAGCCCATCGTAGGTCAGCGCTTCCACGTCCAGCGCGCCACAGGCCACCTGTGCAGAAATTGTGATCAGTGCTGCGCTGCGCCGTGTCGTCAGTTTCAGCGGCTTCAGGTCATCTGCTGTGGCGTGTGCCAGTTGGGCCGGGGTAGGGAAGGCGTAATGCGTGCGCCCGTTATGCACGATCTTCTGATCCGCCCACGCCAGCAGCGCCTGCTGCGAGCGCTGCGCCGATACCCACGAAATATGCTGCTCGATAATCAGGCACATCAGCGCTTCATAAACGCTGGCCGTGCGCAGAAAGCGCGCCCCGCGCAGCCCAGCCACCACCTGCCACAACCCCGCCTGGGACTGCGCATAGTCGTAAAATGGCGTCGGATCGTCGGCGATGGCCAGCACGTGCCGCAGCGTGGCAAATGCGCTTTCGGCCTCTGCCGCGCCCACGCTGCCCACAACCGCCACGATCTCGGCCCGCAGGTCACGCGCCACACGCATCAGCGCCAGCCCCGCGCCTGCCCGCACCACCCGCCAGTAGACCCCGTCTGCATCGATGCGATCCAGCGCCGGGTGGGCGAAGCGCGCCGTAATGCTCATCGTCAGGTCGAAATCCAGCGCCGCCGCCGGGTGATACTGCTGCCAAGGGTTCGTCATCATGCGCACAGCATAGCGGCTAAAGTGAAGAGAAGAGATAGTAAATTGTGACAGCATTGATAGGAGCGGCGATCGCCAGCACCACCAGCCCCCACACCACGCGCGTCAGCGCATCCTTGCGCCGCATCGATCCGGGCGCTGCGCCGGAATAGGCCGAAAGCGCCCGGCCCTCCCAGTTTATGGCCACCACCAGGCCAATCACCGGCACCACCGCCACCACCAGCATCAGTGCTGCCACCACCACCGCCCGCGTTCTGCGGCGCGCCGTGCCCTCCGGGTTGGCCGCCACCCGTTTACGTTTCTGCCTCATGTGTTCGGCTCCTCAGATGCTTAATCCACGTTAAAGAATACCCGAAAACTGGGGGGATTTCGCTAACGTTCTGCCTACGATTCGGGTGTATAATAGAATAAACGTTCTAGGATTGGGTTCAATAACAGGGCATTCAGCCCAACCCATAGAATGTAGATCAAGGACAGGCACGATGATCCCGAAACATATTAAAGAACTTCAGTCCCGCAGCCGCAAACTGCGCGCACGCCGGGTAGACCGCAATACCTATGTGGTCGAAAGTCTCTCTAACCCTGTGGCGCATCACGTCGTGACGATTGTCTTTGATGATGATGGTGCCATCCACACGCGCTGCACCTGCCCCTGGGCGCTGCATCGCGGCGTCGCCTGCGCCCATACGATGGCGGCGCTGGAATATATGGCCGCGCAGAAGGGCCGTACCCTCAGCTTCTGGCGCACGCGCGAAGACGCAGAACGACAGCGCCAGCGTATCTTCTACCTTTCCGGGGGCAAAGATGGCGTCTGGATCACCAGCCGCACCGCCGCCGATAAACCGCCGCGCCGGGGCACTGCGTCCCAGCGCGACACGCAGATGACAACTGCGTCCACCTCGCAGCCACCCGCCGCTTAACGAGTACCTCAACAGTAAACTGCTCAGGCGGGCGGTTGGGGGGCGCTGCCCTCCAACCGCCCCCCGCCAACTTTTTACAAAAAGTTGGATCAAAAACTTTTACATTTTCTGACCGCAAACGGTCAAAAATCCAAATTTGACCATTTCTCACAAACGGTATCGCAGCCTGGCAAGCATTTTTCAGCCGCGTCAGCGGCTAAGCGTAATGGGGTTATGGGGGCAGCGCCCCTGGCAGCGCCCCTCCAGGCGCGTGAAGTTTTTCCTGGAACAGCCTTTGCAAAAGCCCTGTCAGAATCCGCCACCAATCCACCCTAACGGGTGGTTTTTCGTTTATAATGGGCCGCACTCACCAACACAGCATGTGTATCTGCGGGTGGAGTATGCAGGATCTATCGTATCCTTTCGCATTGTTGGCTAGTCCGGGGTAGGCATGGATAATCTGATCGGGATCTTCGCCGTCTTTCTGCTGGTGGGCATGAATGGCTTTTTTGTCGCAGCGGAATTCGCCTTCGTGGGCGCACGCCGCACACGCATCACCCAACTGGCCGAGGAGGGCAGCCGGGGCGCACAGGTGGCGCAGGAAGCCCTGCTGCATCTCGATAGCTATATCGCGGCCACACAGCTCGGTATCACACTCGCCAGCCTGGGGCTGGGCTGGATCGGCGAGCCG
>CAZQIJ010000194.1:0-8365 GCA_964592955.1 uncultured Anaerolineaceae bacterium | reverse complement strand
CAAGGGCGGGTGGGGGGTGCTTATTTTCGGCGGGCCAGCGGGGCTGGTCCTCACGTGGGGGGGGGGGATGCGCCTGTGGTTTGGCACACTGCCCACAGTCTATCCCGCGGCCTATACGATCCGCTTTATCCCATTGAACGGCATGTTTACCGAAGACAATCCACTGGAATTCGGGATGCTGGTGTTGTGGCTGGGGATCCCCACCGTAATCCTGTTCGCGGCTGCCGTGTGGCAAAGCTGGAAGCGCCGCGATGTGACGCTGACGGCAGGGTTGATGCTGGCGGGCTCGGCTTTTGTGGCCTTCATGCCCAGCAGCAGTTGGGGCGACCCGGTGGCAGCCTACCGGGTGGCGATGCCGCTCATTGTAAGTGGCCTGCTGTTCGTGGGGGAATGCTACCCAAAACGCATGAAATGGCTGGCAGCGCTGTGGCTGCCACCGCTGCTGCTGCTTGTGCTGCTGCCGCAATTGTGGCTAGGTGGTGCTTGAAGTGGAGGGTAGACGCTTCTACAATGCGACTCAACAGCAGCGTTCATCCCTGCTGAGGCTGCTGCAAACCAACCGCCGCCATGCGTGAAAGCACCGAACAGAAGACCAATTGCATGACCAGAAGAAGCAGAAACGAGGGAACGGAATTATGGCAAAGGCAAGATATGCTTTCTTCAACGGGGAAATCGTCCCTATTGAAAAGGCAACAGTGAGCGTGATGTCGCACGGATTGAACTACGGTACGGGCGTGTTTGGCGGGCTGCGCGGCTACTGGAACAGCGCCGAAGAGCAGCTTTACATCTTCCGCCCGCTGGATCATTATGAGCGGTTCATCCAATCCGCCGGGCTGCTGCGCATCACCGTCCCCCATACGCCGCAGGAACTGGCCACTATCACGGCGGAGCTGCTGCGTACCGAAGGCTTCCGCGAGAACTGCTACATTCGCCCGCTGGCGTTCAAGAACTACGAAGGTATCGGCGTTCGGCTGCACGACATCGAAGACGCGTTCACCATCTGGTCGATACCCTTCGGGCGCTACATCCAGAACGAAGAAGGCGCGCATGTGTGCTTTTCCGCGTGGCACCGCGTGGACGACAACAGCATTCCGGCACGCGGCAAGATCGCCGGTTCGTATGCCAACTCTGCGCTGATTAAGTCCGACGCCGTCCTTGCAGGCTACGACGAAGCGCTGGTGCTCAACAACGACGGCCATGTTTCAGAAGCCAGCGCGTCGAACGTCTTTATCGTGCGCAAAGGCGTCGCCATCACGCCGCCAGTGACATCGAACGTGCTGGAAGGCATCACGCGCCGGACGATCATCCAACTGCTGCGTGATGACCTCGGTGTCGAAGTTGTGGAACGCGAAGTTGACCGGACGGAGGTCTACATCGCGGATGAAGTGTTCCTGTGTGGGACCGGCGTCCAGATTGCCGCCGTCACCCGCGTGGAACACCGCCCCATCGGCAAAGGGGTCATTGGGGAAGTGACGAGCCGCGTGCGCGATTACTATCACAAGGTGGTCACAGGTCAGGTGATGAAATACCACGACTGGCTGTCGCCCGTCTACCAGCGGGAAACGGTGGGCTAAGACAGCACACCGCGGGAGCCGCAGGCAGCAGCAGAACTGGCCGCAGGTTCGGTTGGTGGCGCGTTATGCGCTGCGTGATCTGCGGCGAACGCTGCGGTTGACATTGCCCCCATAAGCATAAGCCGCCGTTTTTTCGCGGCGGCCCGGCTGATTACGGCCAACTTCCTGACCTTATGGACCAACCGAACCGAATACGCACCATCGTAGGGGCGAGGCCCGCCTCGTCCGCCCCAAAATCCGGCGGATTTAAATGGGTTGATCCATTAGCCCCTCGTTCTCCCGTCTGCCGTGCATTGCAGTGCAGAAGCGCGAGAACGCGCACACATCGGCGCAAATCCATCACACGTTGGGCACGGCGTGCCGTGCCCCTACACCAGCGATGGTGTGCTGCTCACGTCTCTTACGCCGCGCAGGACGCGGGGGTGAGGCCGGGCAAACACCAGCGCCACGAAGCGGTGGGCCATGCACAGGGACGAGCGCCTGATCCGGTTCTGCTGCCAGAAGCAGGAATCAGGGCGAGCGCAGCATCCGCCGACAACAGCTCAACGCGAATTTTCTGCGCCTGCACTGCACCCCGGCGGCCCTTCCGGCGGATACGTCCAGGTTTCGGAAATCGAAGCCAGGGTCGCCATCGCCCGGAACTCGTTGTAGGTGGCTGCCAGCGCCTCGCAATCCCCATTAATTTCTGCCGCCTGTCCCTGAAGGTACCAGCCTTCAAACCGCCGTTCCGGAATCGGCACATCCTGGAGGGTTTGCAGGGTGGAGCAGCGGTGCAGGTTGGTCTGCGCGTTTACGAAATCGCCCTGCAGAAAATACTCGCGCCCCAGCCGGTACCAGCCATCGGCCCAACTGGGGGCGAGTTCTGTGACCTGCCCGCAGTACCGCAGCGCGGACTCGTGCTCGCGCAGCATACTCGAAAGCTCACACATGCGCAGGCGCACTTTGACGTTATCTGGCTGGCGGGCAAGGATCGCAAAATAGGCCTGGGTGGCGGAATCTGAATCGCCAATCTGCAGGGCATAGAGCGCGCGCTCGAAGTACAGCAGGGCCAGGTTGGGGTTAAGGGCAATGGCCTGGTCCGCCAACTGCGAGGCTTCTTCATAGCGTCCCAGATCGCTGAAGGCAACCCCCAGGGCGCGCAGCGAATCCAACTGCCACACATCGGCACGGGCGGCGCGCTGAAGTTCGCGCAGCGCGTTATCGTAACTGCCCACGCCCCCATAGGAAAGCCCCATCGCCAGGCGCGCGAAGGTGTGGTCAGGGTCCAGCATGAGGGCCCGCTCTGCTGTGCGAAAGGCATCCACCGAACGCCCCACCGCATGGAGCGCGAACGCGTGGGCCGCCATGACGTCCGGATCGTGGGGACGGCGGCGGATGGCAGCGCTGGTGAGCAGCAGCGCTGCTTCGCGGTCTGCGCCGCGATCATAATCCTGGTAGCTGCGGTAAACCAGGGCCCGCACCAGCAGCGTCAGCGCGTCCGCACGATCTGGTTCGCGCTCCAGCACATTGGTCGCCAGGTCAATGGTGCGGTCCAGCGCCCCGGCGGCAAACGCCGCTTGGGCTGCCTCCAGCGACCCGTGCGGGCCAGGTGCCTGATGCTGGAGGCGCTGGCCGATCCAGCCCAACGAGACTACCAATACCCCCACCAGCATGCCAAAAACCAGGGTCATAGGTCCACAGCCCAGGCTGCGGCGGCGGCGAAACATACGTGATGATCGGGTACGCTGTATGCGCATGTTGAACGTGCAACCTTCACATGGTCGGTGGCAAATGGTAAAAGCGAAACGTAACTGCTCAGGCTGCTTACCCCCAGCAAGGGAGTTTGCCCCTTGCAACCCCATTACGCTTAGCCGCTGACGCGGCTAAAAAATGCTTGCCAGGCTGCGATACCTTTTGTGAGAAATGGTCAAGTTTTTATTTTTGACCGCAAGCGGTCAAAAAATTTAACCGTTTTTGATCCAACTTTTTACCAAAAGTTGGCGGTGGGTTTGAGGGGCAGCACCCCCCAACCGCCTGCCTGAGTAGTTACAGCGAAACGTAATTAAGGAGGTCATCCAACAACCCGCTACAATGGTACAGAATCGGCAGCGATTCCGCACGACATTCGCCTGGATTTCGCCGATTCTTCATAAAACTGGCCGTAACGCCCCGGCTGCGGGTGTGTTCTCAACACTGGTATAAGGTGGCGCTGCGCCTGACATGCAACCATACGACTGGGCTGTAACCGCGGTGCATTGGCCTTTGCGGGGGCTTGTGGCATAATGTGCCGCACGCTCACACGAGAATAGTTGTTCTTTCACTAAAACGATCACAAGGAGTTCCATATGAAAATTCGATCCTTTCTTGCATTCATGCTCCTGCTGCTGGCCATTGGGCTGGTCAGCGCGCAGGACAGCGTGACAGAACTGCGCATGACGTGGTACAACGACGGTAACGAAGGCGATGTTATGCGCGCCATCCTGGACGACTTTGAGGCAGAGAACCCGGATATCCGCGTGGTGATGGACACAATCGCCTATGCTGATCTGCACACCGTGCTGCAGGGCCAGGTGGAAGCCGGTACCCCGCCGGATATGGCGCGCATTACGGATGTGGCCCGTTTCGCCGGGCAGTACCTCGACCTTACCGACCTTGTCGAAGACTCCGAATACTGGACGGCCAGTTTCCCTGAAGCGGTGCTGAACTCTCTGCGCGCTGATGCCGAAGACACCGGCGTCTATGGTTTCCCCACACAGTTCACCGTAACCGGGCCGTTCGTCAACCTCACCCTGTTTGAACAGGCCGGGGTCGATGTGCCGGGTGCCGATGGCGAAGCAGCCACCTGGGAACAGTGGATCGCGGCTGCCGAAGAAGTGGCGTCTGCCACCGAAACCCCCTATGCGCTGGGGCTAGACCCACGCGGGCATCGCTTCTGGGGATTCTCGCTGCCCTACGGTGCGACCTATATCAACGACGATGGCACGTTCACCGTCGATACCGAAGGCTTCCGTGCCGCAGCCACCGAACTCATGCGCTGGCAGTCAGAAAGCCTTATGCCTGCCGAAGCCTGGCTGACCAAAGACCTGAACATCGCCAAAGACGCCTTCATTAACGGCCAGGTGGTCTTCTGGTATTCTGGCAGTTGGCAGATTGCGTCGCTGGCTGAGGGCATCGGCGATACCTTCGACTGGGCGGCGGTTGCGAACCCGGTGGGCCCAGCAGATGTGAGCACGGGGATCCCCGGCGGCGCGGTGCTGGTTGGCTTTGGCGGTACGCAGCATCCCGAAGAAGTGGCACGCGTGATGGATTATCTGGCCAGTGAAGACGTGCTGGCGCGTTTCTCTGCCGAAACGCTCTTTATCCCTGGTCACCTGGGGCTGGCCGAAGCGGGTATCGAATATCCCTCGAACAACGAAGACCTGAACACCTTCCTGGCCGAAATCCCCAACCTGGACGATCAGGCTTATGCCCTGCAGTACAACAAGTTCACGTTTGTGCTGAACCCGGCCATTACTGACCGCCTGAGCCAGATGCTGGCCGGTGAACTGACGCTGGATGAAGCGATTGAGGCCATTCAAACAGCCATCGACGAAGCTGTCGCGGCGGATGCCGCCCAGTAAATACGGCGCGCTAACGCACACCACCTGGGATACCCTGCACAGGATTGGCACCCTGTGCAGGGAAGAAAACATCACGCCAGTGATGAAACGGTTCTCCATTAGCAAGCAATGAACGTTCACTCTGGCCGTTGTGGTGTCAGAGTACAATCGGCAAACGGCGTTGGTCTAACAGGCAGCGCTGTTTGCCAGCCCATCTGGATAATGAGTTGTTGCCCATGAAGCCCGCGCGCTTTCGCCAACTTCTGGCGATTCCTTCCCTCGTCCTGGAAGTAATCCTCAGCCCCATCGAATTCCTGTTTCTGCCGCTCCAGCATCTCTTTGGGACGCAGCGAATGGGCTATTTTTTCATTCTGCCGAATATTCTGATTTTCGGGGTGTTTGTTCTGCTGCCGATGCTGCTAAACTTCTACTTCGGTTTCACGACCGGGCAGAGCATCCTCCCTGAGAACCGGACGTTTGTGGGGACGCAGAACCTTGAACGGCTGATGGCGTGTGAGGATTTCACCAATTACCGCACCTGTACGGAAGACATCTTCTGGCGTGCAGCGCAGAATACCGCCAAGTATGTCGTCTTCGAGGTAACAGCGATTGTGCTGGTCTCGCTCGTCACGGCGCTGGCGCTGAACCGGCGGGTGCGCGGGCTGGGGTTCTTTCGCAGCGTGTTTTTCTACCCGGTGCTGTTATCGCCGGTGGTGGTGGCGCTCATCTGGAAGTGGATTCTGCAAACGCAGAACGGTGTGCTGAATGCGCTGCTGGTGGCGCTTAATGGGGATAAAGTCGGCTTCCTCACCGATCCGAACTGGGCGCTTTTCTGGGTGATTGTGGTTGGGGTGTGGGCGCAGATGGGTTTCTATACCCTGATCCTGCTGGCCGGCCTGCAGTCGATCCCGGCGGAGCTGTATGAAGCCGGTGCCATAGACGGCGCGGACTCCTGGTCACGCTTTCGCTACATCACGCTGCCGCTGCTTATGCCCACGATGACGGTCGTGCTGGTGCTGTCGCTCATCCGCGCGGTACAGGTCTTCGACCAGGTCTTCGTCCTGACGAGCGGCGGGCCGGGGACGGCCTCACTGTTTATCATCCAGTATATTTATCAGACCGCTTTTGAAGACCGCAATTTTGGCCTTGCGGCGGGTGCATCAATCCTTCTGGCGGGTGTATTGCTGGTGCTTACAGTGATCCAGATTCGCCTTCGCCAGAGCGATTATCAGGGGGAGCACGAAAATGGATAAACCCTATGCGGATGAGAAATACACCTGGCGAAGTGCGGAGGCGGGGGGCGCTGCCGCCTTCCTCACGCGCCTCAGCGGGGGCAAACGGTTTAGCGTCAGCGACGTGCTCACCTACACCTACCTGATTCTGGGCACTTTTGTGATGTTCGGGCCGGTAATCTGGCTGGTTATGTCGTCGTTTAAGTCGCCGCAGGCGCTGGCAGAATTCCCGCCGTCGTTCTTACCGTACCGCACGCAGACGATCACCCTTGACGGTTACGATCACCCGCTGGACCTGTACACCGTGGATCTGGGTGAGGGCGTCACCAAACAGATGGCGCAGGTTTCGCGCGTGGGCATTACGGCGCGCATGGTAGACCCCGCCAACCCCGGCGAAATTATCGAGATGAACATCAATGCGCGCGTGCCGGTGCGCGAGCTGCATTTCGCCATCGAAAATTACACAGAAGCCATACAGCGCTTCGATTTTCTCACCTACCTGCGCAACAGCATCGTGGTTACGGTGGCTGCCACCGCGCTTACCCTGCTGATCAACAGCATGGCGGCGTTCGGCCTCAGCAAATACCGCTTCAAGGGACGTAACGCCCTGTTTCTGCTGATGCTGAGCACGCTGCTGGTGCCGATTTCGGTCATACTGATTCCGGCTTTTCTGGTGATTGCCGAAATCGGCTGGACGAATAATCTGCTCGGCATCATCGTGCCGGGGGCGGCCACCCCCACCGGGGTATTTCTGCTGCGCCAGTATATGCTGACGATTCCCGACGAACTCCTGGATTCTGCGCGCGTGGATGGTGCCAGCGAATGGCGCATCTACTGGCAGATTGTGCTGCCGCTGGCCGCGCCCGCGCTGGCGGTGCTGGCGATTTTTTCCGTCATGTGGCGCTGGAACGATTTCCTGTGGCCGCTGATCGTGCTCAGCCGCTCTGAACTGTTCACGCTGCAGGTGGGGCTGAACGCCTTCCAGGGTGAGCTGAATACGCAGTGGAATTACGTGCTGTCGATGACGGTGCTCACGCTGCTGCCGATTACTGTCGTGTTTGCGTTTCTGCAGAAGTTTATCACACGCGGCATCGCGACAACCGGCATGAAATAGAGGATAAACGTCTTCTGGCAGGAGAGTGCCTGAGTAACTCAGGCACTTCGGGTTAACCGTGCCGTTCGGCTGCCGCGCGCACAAACGCTGCGAACAGGTTGTGCATGTGCGGGTTGTTGAGCGCCAGGTCTTCTGGGTGCCACTGCACACTGAGGACAAAACGCTTGGTGGGCAGTTCAATCGCCTCTACCACCTCATCCGGTGCCACCGCCACCACGTTGAAGTGGGGGGCGGGGTCGCGCACAGCCTGATGATGCAGGCTGTTGACCTCTAACCGCGTTGTCCCCACGATCTGCGCCAGCCGGCTGCTGGCATCAATCATCACAGCGTGTGAGGTCTGGTTGCGCGCCAGCGCCGGGTACTGCTCGTGGATGAGATGATCCTGCATCTGCGAGGGAATATCCTGAAAAAGTGAGCCACCCATGGCCACGTTCAGCAGTTGGTGCCCCCGGCAGATGCCAAACACTGGCAGATCGTCTGCCACCGCGCGGCGCGCCAGCAGCAGTTCGGCGCGGTCGCGTTCAGCATCCAGGAAATTCGATTTCGGGTGCAGCGCTTCGTGGTAATGGCTGGCGTGAATGTCCCCGCCACCGGGCAGCAGCAGGCCGTCAACCGCCACATAGAGCGTGTTCAGCGTCTCGTTGCTGACATGCGACGGGATGAGAACAGGCAAACCACCTGCGCGCTCGACTGCTTGAATAATCGGCACGTAGGCGGCGTTGTACTGGTTGCCGGTTTCGGGATCGATGCGTGTTCCAGTCGTGATACCGATTAGCGGGTTCATGAGTTGCTTGGGGGGGGTGTCCCTCGTTTTTCCTTCAGGCGGGCGGCCTTACCAGAGAGGTCGCGCATGTAGTACAGTTGGGC
>CAZQIJ010000193.1:0-8472 GCA_964592955.1 uncultured Anaerolineaceae bacterium | reverse complement strand
GGCGCACAATACCCAGCGCAGTGCGCCCGATGAGGATAACGACCACCAACGCCGCAGCCGTATCGACCCACAGCCACCCGAATGCGGCAACCACGGCCATGCTGGCCATAACAGACAGGGTCACGAAAACATCTGCACCCGTGTTGGCTGCGTCGGCCAGCAGCAGCATCGAGTTCAGCCGTTTACCGGCACGAACCTGATAGCGGTTGACGGTGACGTTAATTGCCAGTGTTGCCAGCATAATGGCGAAGGCCAGCGGCGTGATTTCTGGTGCGGTACCTGTGCCTGCAAGGCGCTCGACCGCGCTGCTGGTAATTTCCCAGGCCGTGAGCAGCAGCAACCCGCCGATCGCCAGCGCGCCCAGCGTCTCGAAGCGTTCATGACCATAGGGATGATCCGCATCCGGGGGGCGCGCCGCTGTTCGGTTAGAAATCAGTCCAACGACGTTGGATGCAGCATCGATCATAGAGTGAAACCCGTCTGCGGTCACAGCCAGGGTGCCGCTGGCAAAACCAAGTGCGATCTTGCTGGCAGCAACCACAAGATTCAGCACCAGGGTCGTCAGCAGCACGCGGTTTACTTCAGGCCGGCTATTTTGCGTCATCGCTCACCCCTTATCGCTCCCAGTAGTGCGCAGCACGCCCGCTGTTCTCAGTACTTTTGCGGGTTGAGTGCATGCAAAGGTTAACCACAGCGTAGTATGGTTGTAGAGGTTTCGACAAGAGCGAAATTGGGGCTTCGCCTGCACGTAACCTCTGCTGCGGGCAGGCGAAGTATGATGCCGTAGCTTCGCTCAGTCCACAGGGTTCATATCATCAGGGCTTGTAGAGTACAATTGACGTTACACTTACCTGAAGAAGCAAGAGACAGTAACGATGGCAGTACAGGTTGAAACAATTGCAGAAGTAACGCCAAATCTGAAAGTGGGGCTAACCACGCCAGAAGTAAAGGTGCGTATTCAGCGCGGGCAAACCAATAATTTCAGGCTGCGGGTGGGGCGTTCCTACTGGGATATCTTCCGGGACAACGTTTTCAACGTGTTTAATGTGGTGCTGTTTACCCTGCTCCTCATCGTCCTGATCGCTGGCGATTACGCGGTTGTCGTGTTTTCCGGTTTCAGCGTGGTCACAAATTCGCTGCTGGGTATGGTTCAGGAGATCCACGCCAAGCGCAAACTGGATCGCATGGCATCGCTGGCAGCACCCGAAGCGCGGGTGTGGCGCGATGGCAAACTAATTACGATTCCGGTGCAGCAGATCGTCCTCGACGATGTGATCTCGGTGGAGCCTGGCGACCGGCTGACCGTAGATGGGCCGGTCATCGCCAGCGACTCGCTGGAGGTCGATGAGTCGCAGATCACGGGGGAGTCTGATGCGGTCTTCAAGAATCCAGGCGACCGGTTGTTCTCCGGTTCGTTCTGCATCGCGGGCAGCGGATTGATGGGCGCAGAGAAGGTGGGGGCAGAAAGCACTGTGAACAAATTGTCTGCCATCGCTAAGGCCTACAAGAATGTGCTGACGCCAACACAGCGCAAAATCGCGGCCATTGTCGAGATTTCGCTGCTGTTGATGGTGATAATGGGGCCAATGCTCATTGTGGGCAGCGCAAACCAGGGCGATACCTGGCTAAGCGTGGTTCGCAATGCTGTCGTCTTTACCACCAGCCTTGTGCCGCAGGGGCTGGTACTGGTCGCCATTCTCTCGCTGACCATTGGGGCAGTGCGCATCAGCATGCAGCGGACCCTGATCCAGCGGGTGAATGCGGTGGAGTCGCTGGCGAACGTTACGGTGCTCTGCTTCGACAAAACCGGCACGCTCACCCAGAACAGGCTCGCCGTCACAGAAATCATCCCGGTGCAAGGCGGAGCAGCGGCCAGCGCGACCAGCGCAAACGGAGAAGCCCCACAGGCAATGCCCGACCTCCTGAAAACGCTCAACAAGTACGTGCGCAACCTGGCATACCAGAACCGCACGGCGAACGCAGTCGCGGTATATGTGGCGCAGACCGAAAGCTATGTGCCGGTAAAGCTGCGCGAGATCCCGTTTACCTCCGCGCGCAAGTGGGGTGCGGTGGTGTTTGACAATGAAACCCTGGTTCTGGGTGCGCCAGAACGCATCATCGCTGACGATGAAGTACTCAGCCAGACCTATGATCTGTCTACACACGGGTTGAGGGTGCTGGCCTTCGCCCGCGCCCGCCAACCCCTGCCAGACGCAGCCTCTATTGCAGCATACTGCGAACCGCTCGCGCTGATCGTGATGAGCGATCAGATCCGCGAAGACATCGGTGCCACACTGGATGATTTCCGCCAGCTCAACGTTCAGTTGAAAGTAATATCCGGCGATAACCTGGAAACAGTGCGCGCGATCGCGGGGCAGTCCGGCATTACTTCTGAATTCGCTTACACCGGCGATCAGTTGGAGCGTATGAACGAGGCAGATTTTGAGAACGCAGTTATGGACGCCAATGTTTTCGCACGCATTGAACCGGATACCAAGAAACGCATTGTGGAAGCGCTGCAGCGCCGCCAGCACTATGTGGCCATGGTGGGCGATGGCGTGAATGATGTCCCTGCGCTGAAAGCGGCAAATCTCGCCATTGTGATGAACGACGGCACACAGATCAGCAAGGATGTGGCCGATATTGTGCTGCTCAATAACGCCATGTCCACCCTGCCGCGCGCCTTCCGCGAAGGGCGCGAGATCACGCAGACCATCTTCGGCACCATGAAGATGTTCCTCAGCAAAACGGCCTACAACCTGCTCATGTTCCTGTTCGTCTTCTTCATGATGCTGCCGTTTCCGCTGACCCCGATTCAGATGAGCTGGGCTGCGTTTGGCACGGTGAATATGCCGGCCACGTTCATCGCGTTTGGAATCATCCGCCCGAAGTACATCGCACGCTTCCGCCGTGACGTACTCGACTATGTCGTGACCTCAGGGCTGATCGGGGCGATGCTGGTCGCGCTGCTCTTCAGCATTGTTTACTGGTCTTCTGGGCAGGATACCGAAACGGCGCGCAGTTCGGTGGCTTTGTTCGTGTGCCTGTATGGGCTGCTGATTGTGTGGCATGTGCAGGGAATTGAGTTTTATCAACCACGCACTTTCATCCAGCACTGGCAGGTTGTACTCGTCAGCAGCATTGCCACAGTGTTCTCTATGCTCGCGTTTTATCTGTTCCCGGTCGTCTCTCAGTTTGAAGCGCCAGGGCCACACTATGCCGTGCTGATTACAGTGCTGTTCCTGCTGGCGATAATTGTGGTAAACCACGCTTATGAACACCGATACCTGCTCTCGCGCTTGTGGCTGCTGGTGGAACGCGAAAATTAGCCAAAAGCGATACAATTGCTGGGAAACTTTGTGCGGTGAAAGTGAGAAACCATGGCAGGAATTACCAGCCTTAACCAGGGCATACAGGCTATTCAGCAGGGAAATCACAAAGAAGGGGCACGCTTGCTTCGTATCGCGCTGCGGGATTCACAGCTTGACGGGGCACTGCGTGCGACCGCGTGCGTGTGGCTGGCAGAAACCAGGACGGAACGTGAAGAGAAGCTCCAGTGTTACCAGGATGCGCTGACGGCTGACCCCACCAATGAACTGGCGAAACAGCGCATGGCAGCGCTGCTGAATTCGGATCTGCCGCCCATTCCGCAGCCCCCACCCACACAAACCCAGACGCAACCCCAGGTACAGCCGTCGGTGACGTACCCACAGCAGAACTATCCGCAGCAACCACAGCAAATCCCGCCCTATCCACAGCCTGCGATAAATTATCCGCCACAGCAGCCCCAATACCCGCAGCAGCCTCAGGACATACGGGGCACGCAGCCAGTGCCCGTCATGCCTGGCATTGATCCGTTGTTCGCGCCGCAGATGCCCCTTCGTTCGTATCGCACTGTCGGTATCTTCGACGGCCCCAGCGGGACAGGGACGGGGTTCTTCATTCGCATGGAAGGACTGGTCGTCACCTCTCGCCTGGTGACAGGCGGCATGGAAAACCTCACGGTCGAGCTGGAACGCGGGCGTTCGGTCATGGGCAAGGTCGTGCGGTCGTACCCGGAATTCGACCTCGCGCTGATTCGCATTGACATGACCGTCAATGCTATTGCCCCCTTCTCCACCCTGAACATCGTCCCGGAGAACACCGACCTTACGGCTGTCGCACACGGTGGAGCGGTGCTGCGCGGTCGCTGCCGCCCCACCAAACGCAAGATGAGCGCACAATGGTTCCCTACCACCTTCCGGCAGCTTGCAGATCTGGGAGGATGCCCCATCTTTGATGATCGTAACGCGATTGTGGGCATGATCACGCGCAACACCTCGCGCGCCTCGCCGGATGTTTACGGGCTGCACATCAACGTCATACGAAGCCTGGCAGACCAGTACATCCAGGAAATGCGCATGGACCCCAACCGCGTTTACTGCCCAAGCTGCGGGTATCTGAGCCGGGCTGCCAGTTTTGGCGCATTTTATTGTGAGACCTGCGGCAGTATTCTGCCGTTTGCACGGGCGGCGACACGTTTTCCGGTACCCTATGCCGATCCCCTTTACAATGAGAACATGTCCCGCCCCTGCCGCCACTGCACAACACGGGTGGGCTATTATGACGGCAGATGCCTGCGGTGTGGCCGTCCAGAACAGCCGTAATTATCCTACATTGTCGCAGCTGCCTGGCACATGCGTATCATTGGGTGATCGGTTAGATGGTCACACATCTCTTTAAAGATGATTTCAGGAAGGAGTGGCACCAGGATGAGACACAGGATTTTGCTGGCGGTGTTGGTCGTGATGCTGGTTCTGGGGAGTGCAGTCCCAGCCGCCGCACAGAACCGCACCCATGTCGTACAGCCGGGGGAGACGCTTGGCCGTATTGCCGCAGCCTATGGCGTGTCGTGGCGCGCCATTGCAGACTACAACGCCATCGTGAACCCGAACTTCATTTATGCCGGGGAGGTGCTGGTAATCCCCACTGTGACCGCGCAGCCCGCACCCGCGCCAACCACTTTCCGCTACACCGTGGTGCGCGGCGACACGCTCAGCACCATCGCGGACCGTTATGGGACGACAATTGATGCTATTGTGGCGACCAGCAACATCACGCGCGGCAGCGTCCTGTTCCCTGGCGACGTGTTGTTAGTTCCGGCAGGAACGCCGCCAAGCGCACCATCGCCCAGTCCGAGCACTGGCGCGTACTACACAGTGCGCCCCGGCGATACGCTGTTCCGCATCGCCGCATACTACAACCGCAACGTGTACGACATCGCCGAGGCCAACGGCATCCTGAACCTCAACCACATCTACGCAGGGCAGACGCTCTATCTGCCATAAGTGGCGGGATACGATTTTGCGTTCGAGCGCGAGGGTGGCCAGGGGTCACCCTCGACCTTTTCGCGTCTCACACAGCATCAACTGCAAAGGTGTATTCGTCCAACTGCCTGACATGTGCGAGAGAAATTGCAGCGCGCTCCGTCGTGGATTCCAGCACACCCTCACTAAAGGTAAAGGCAGGAGCAGGGAAGCGGACTTCGCCCAGGGTGTGGTCTTCGATCACATCTCCGGTCAGTTCGAGCTTGCCCGCAGGAAGGTAGAAGCGCAGGAAGGTTGTGTGCAGCACGCTGCCGTCGCCAAGCGCCACCATGGTACTGGGGTCGAAAGCGCGACCTGCGCCTTCTGGCAGGCGAATACGGAGGGCGGCAGGTGCCTCCATCGCCTGTAGGCGCTGCCGGTAACCTGCGCGCAAGGCGGCGACATGCGTTGTTTCGCGCGCAATGAGCGCCTCAAAATGGGCGGTATCAGGTTCTGCCGCTTCAAATTCCGCGATCAGAATATCTGTTGGGGCTTCACCCAGTTCAACGCGCTTCTTCCAGGTTTCCGTCAACAACTCATCCAGCAACCAGCAAATGGCGGCACCCGCGCTGTACTGACGCGACCAACCACAGCGATACTCGACCGGTGGTGGGGCAATGCCAAACAGGGTAAGCCGCGCTTTTTGTTCAACGAAAGCCGCTGTCCCTTCTTTGCGCTCAATACTTCGCTCATACAACAGCAGGTCATCGGTGAGGATTTCGCGTTTGCGGCGCGCCAGGCCAGCCATAAGCTGGGCACGCAGATGAGGCGCGGCGCTGTTCAGGGTTTCGGTTTCCAGGGCACACACCGCCCGAAAAGTTGGATCAAGTTCTGGATATGAAGCCAGAATACGAAAGAAGTCAAAACCCGGATCCGGATCAAAACACTGCTGATAGACGTGAAAGCACTCGTGGTACATCAGCGGAATAAGGGCCTGAGGTGTATCCACCATTTCTGCAGGAATCGTGGCGGTCAGTATGTCGTTGATTTCGGTGGCGGTGGCAGCGATCATCGCCTGACCACGCGCTTGTGGCGGGTTGGGATGGTTGAAGAAGACAAACTGATCCGCATCGTACACCACAAAGGGCGTGGATTGCGGCGCAAAATCAAACCACGTGCTGATATGTTTGCCAAGGTACTCGCGGATTAAGGCCGCACCGTCTGCTGTGTTCACCAGGCAGTCCTTTCTGTGGGGTAACCTACACTGCTGACGCAGCGCGTGCGCGCCAGTTCTGTGTTCCATCGTATCATAAGTTGGCCCCGGCAGGGCAGGGGATGGCGCTGCCCCAAAATGTAGATAATATGTTCAGAATTGTGTAGAATTTAAGGGGTATAGTTACATGATGAACTGGATCACGGTATATGTAACGAGCAGCATGGGGGAAGCTCACATTGTGCAGGGACGCCTGGAGCATGAAGGTATTCCCGCGTTCATACACTATGCAGCAGGGCGCAGTGCCCTGGGAATCACCATTGGCCAGCTTGGAGAGATCATGGTGGGCGTCCACCCAGAAGACTACGATCACGCGATGGCGGTGCTTGAGCCGGATGGCCTGGCACTGCCGCGCTCTGAATTGAATGAGGAGGAAAGCGAAACCGATGACGACCAATAACACTTTGACAGCCGTGCCCGGTATCCGTGTGGGGCATCAGACGGATCTGGATGGCGTGACGGGCTGTACTGTCATCCTGTGCCCGGATGGGACCGTTGGGGGCGTGGACCAGCGCGGTGGCGCGCCTGGAACGCGCGAAACCGACCTCCTGCGCCCCATGCACCTTGTCTCCACAGTCAACGCGGTCGTGCTCAGTGGCGGCAGCGCGTATGGGCTGGCGAGCGCAGACGGCGTTATGCGGTGGCATGAGGAACACGGGATCGGTTATCGCAGCCGAGGGGGCTTCATCGTGCCCATTGTGCCCGCTGCGATCCTGATGGATCTGGGCGTCGGCTCCGCCAGCATCCGCCCGGATGCAGCGATGGGCTATGCAGCCTGCGACGCCGCAACCGATCTGCCGGTGGCGCAGGGCTGTGTGGGCGCAGGAACCGGCTGCCGCATTGGGGCCGCGCTGGGCAACACGTTTGCGACCAAAGGCGGAATCGGCTCTTGCGCTGTTGACCTGGGGGGTGGGGTGATCATCGCGGCACTGGTGGCCGTTAACGCTGTGGGCGATGTGCTGGACGAAACCGGCGAAATCCTGGCCGGCGTTCGCGTTCCGCCGGATGGCAGCCGTTTTGCCAATATGCTGGAACTGATGCGCACCCTGCCACCACCACCAGCCACGCCAGAAGCCACCAATACCGTAATCGGCGTCGTGGCGACCAATGCCCGGTTGACCAAAGAGGAGGTCAACAAAGTGGCACAAATGGCACAGAACGGAATCGCACGGACGGTGCGCCCAGCCCACACCATGTTTGACGGCGACACCCTGTTTGCGCTGGCGACGGGACAAACAGCGGCAGATGTTAACGTTGTGGGTGGCTACGCGGCTGAAGTCGTGGCTGAAGCAGTGCGTAATGGTGTGCGGGCGGCGACGACACTGGCGGGCATTCGCGCCTGGAATGATTAATGCGTTAACCTATGCTTAACGCACGACGATAAAGACTTAACGTAATTTTAGCATTGATGTTCGATAATCTTAACGTGCATCGGTCACGAAGCAAAGAGAGTGCCATGGTGAAGGTATTGGTCATTGAAGATGAAGAGACGCTTGTCAACAACCTCGCCGACAAGCTGCGCGCGGAAGGCTTTAACGTTGCCATTGCCAAAGATGGCGAAACAGGTCTGGACAAAATCCGCAGCGAACACCCGGATCTCATCGTGCTTGACATCATGCTGCCGGGGCTGGATGGGTTGAGCATCTGCCGTATGGTCCGGCATGATACGTCTACGGCGCATATTCCGATCATCATGCTTACAGCGCGCGGCACTGAAGTCGATAAGATTGTTGGCCTGGAAAGCGGTGCTGATGATTACATCGTAAAACCATTCGGCCTGGGCGAATTTCTGGCACGTGTGCGGGCTGTGATGCGGCGTGCGCCTGGCCCACTGATGCTGCAGCAGGACGAAATCGTTTCCAATGACCTGCGCCTGAACCTGACCGGGCGACGCGTGTTTAAGGATGGCGAAGA
>CAZQIJ010000192.1:0-8476 GCA_964592955.1 uncultured Anaerolineaceae bacterium | reverse complement strand
GGAAGAAACCGCGTTTGAGTTCCGGCGACTGCGCGGGTTAATGAGCAAATCCCCATCAGAAAACGTGTTGGTCATTCTGGACTGTGAGTTTAACCTTACACCAAATCTGGAAGCACTTTTCCCGCCACAGGGTGGCAACCGCGCAGTATTTCTGACAGCAAGTAACCGCATCGCGTCTGCACTGCGCGGTGGGGACGCTGATCTGGACAACGATGGACGAATCACAGTAGCCGATATGATCACGCATGCACAGGTACCAGCGGTATTGCACGGTAACATAGGTGGGTTAATGCTGGCCTACAACCCACGTCCTAAAGATCTCAGCAATGACCTCAAACAGATGATCGTTCACCGCAGCGCTCACATACGCGAACGTGCAGCGGAGCGTCTCGCTATCCTGTACGGGGAAACGCGCCACGGAAACATCGTGCTGAGTGAAAAAGCGCTGGATGCGTTGCGTCGTCTTGCCGCTGACGCCAATACTGGCGTGGCCCAGATCGCGCGGCATCACATGACGGCCTGCGAGCACGACAAACCCCAACCGCTGTACGTGTTTATCTCATCGCCGGGTGACGTGAAGCAGGAGCGCGACACGTTTCGCCGCGTGATTGATAAACTCAACAATGACAACGCTCTCCGCGCCAAAGTAAAGATCGAAGCGGTAGCCTGGGACGATCCAGAAAGCCGCATTCCGATGGTGGCGAACATGACACCGCAGGAAGTCGTCAACTTAGGGATGCGTTTACCTTCACAGTCGGATATTGTCGCGGTCATCCTGTGGACACGTTTCGGAACACCGCTGCCCGACGAGTTTACAAAACCCGATGGTACGACCTATGCGTCTGGCACTGAATGGGAATACGAAGATGCCATGCGTGCCGCCAAAGCCAACGGTAAGCCCTGGGTGGTTGTCTACCGCTGTCGCCGCCACCCAGCGGTGGATTTCTTCGACGCCAAAGCACTGGAGGAGTTTTATGACCAAGCCAAGAAACTTCAGAAGTTCTTCGACAGTTTTCAGAACCTGAACAAGTCCCTTAAGGGCGGGTATACCGACTACAAAGCTGTTGAGGAGTTCGAGCGGCTGATTGAGAGCGATCTGCGTCGCCTTATCAGCTTTATTCTTGATGGACGCAAGACGCGCTCACCAGAATCGGTACCGAGTGCGGTAGCAGCAGGCGATGTACAGCAGTACCTCAAACCGTATCTGACCTGGTTGATTCAGAAGCACAGCGCACTTGAACTGCGCGGTCTGGGAGGCAGTCGCCAGCTACCCAAAATTCCACTGAGCAAGGTCTATATTGCGCTGCGCATGTACACCAACCTCAGCGACTACGAGCGCGAGCAGTCCGAACGGCTGCTCACTGCAGATACGCTCGACCGGGTTCGCAAGCAGAATTTGACTCCCTTCACTGATCTCGAACAGGTCTTTGAGTCGGCACATCAGGAAAGTGTGACGGAATTTCCGCTCATGCCCGGTATGATCGAACGGGATCGACCGAGCCAGGACAGTACCGTCCCAACCATCACGTTGGGCACCGCCATTCGTGAATCACGCCAGTTGGTTATTCTCGGCGACCCTGGCAGCGGCAAAACCACGCTGGCGCGCTGGCTCACACTCCAGTTAGCGCAGGCACTGGCAGATGACCAGACAGAAATCGCAATTCCGGCGCACCAGGTGGATCCGGCACTGCCACGTGAGAGTGGCGAAATGACGACCCTCGGCCCAGCACGCCTGCCGGTACTGCTGCGTGTGGCAGATTTTGCAGAAGCCTACACTGCTGCGCAGAGCCGCGGCGAGACACTTCGGCTGATCGATTTTGTGGGTTTGCATCCCTGGTTGAGCGATGTCCCCACCCTGCCCGATGGTGAACGCATTCCAACCCAAGCCCTGCACTTACTGATTCGCCAGATGCTACGCGAAGGGCGCTGTGTGGTAATCCTGGATGGTCTGGACGAAATCACGCGCACACGGCATCGCGATCTGATCGTGCAACAGGTCGAGCTGTTTATCCGCGACGCAATCATGCAGCACAACGGTACAGCCTGGGGACCGTATGACGAACCATATCGAGTAGGCGGTAATCAGATTATCATCACCAGCCGTATAGTAGGTTATCATGAAGCCCCGATTTCGGGTGATGTTGCCCATGTCGTAGTACAGCCGATGTCGCGTGTGGCTGTCGAAAACTTCTGTGATGCCTGGACCGAAGCAGTCTACACAATTCTGCACCCGACACTGGACGAGAATATACGACAGCAGCAGGCAGCAGATGAGGCAGCACGGCTTAAGGCTGTCATTTTCGATGACGAACGTCCGCGCGTGCGTGAGCTAGCGGCTAACCCGCTGCTGGTGACCATTCTGGCGCTGGTATTTCGTAAATATCAGAGCACACTACCGCATCATCGCGCAGAGCTGTACCGGCAGGCTATCGAGATCCTGACTGAGAATTGGCGACATACCAAGCTGACCGTCGAGGAACTGGAATATGTGTTAGCGCCGCTGGCTGCGCATGTCCACAGTAAGTATTCGACGGGGCTGATCAGCGAGAGCGAGATGTTTGACATTATCAAGCGGCATCTGGCGGAATTTCATGGGCAGGAGAACCCTGCCCCGGTCTTCGATGACCGCGTGCGGGATTTTATCAATGTTGTAAAGCACGACGTCGGGTTGATGGCAGCGCGCAGTGGTCAGCAGTACGGATTCCTGCACCTGACGTTTCAGGAGTACCTTGCCGGGCTGAACCTGATCCGTTCTATTGACGATGCCCCACGCGAGATCACCACGCATCTCAGCGATCCGCGCTGGCGTGAACCGATTCTGCTGGCGTTGAGCCATATCAGCATCAGCGATGCATGGAGCCCCCAGCGCCGCGAAGCCCTGCTGCGAGCACTACTTTCGGCACCCGATCCACTGGGGGATTTATTACCGCGCGCGGCGCTGCTGATTGTGGCCGCGCTGCCGGAAGTCAGTGTTACACCGGAAATCGTGCAGGAGATCGCGCGGCGACTGCTGCTGGCCTATGCAGACAGCGGGCCATTTGTTGAACTGCGTGCACACATCGAATCTGCTTTCACCACACTTAGCGCTGCCGTTGAACGGGCCTCGCTCTCCGATATTCTGCGCGAGGCTCTGAATTCCGATACCCGCGCACTGGTGCTGGCAGCCGCAGAAATGATGCTCCAGCGCGGCTGGTTCGACGATGATATAAGTCAGGCGCTCATCGCCGCCCTACCGCAGGACGACGCGGAACGTAATTACCCCGTTCACCGTGCGTTGCAGGCTATGTTCACGCGGCGTGCAGCCAAGTACCCCGCCCCCGAACCGCCGCAGCCTCCCCAGGATCTGGAAACGCTGAAAACGATGCTTGTCGCCATCGAAAGCGGCGCATATGAAACCATCCTGCGCGACCGTTTATCCGTACTGGAAAACGCAGAAAGCGGAGATGTAAGCGATGCCGAATAAAATGGAACGGTTCACACAGCGTGCTCGCCGTGTGCTGTCGATGGCACAGGAAGAAGCGCACCGGTTACAGCATAGCTACATCGGCACTGAACATCTGCTTCTTGGTCTGATGCGGGAAGAAGGTGGTGTGGCGGGGCGCGTGCTGCGCGAACTTGGCCTTGAACTGCGCAGAGTTGAAGACCTGGTCGAGCGCTTGACACGAGCCGCTGCCACTACAGAAGACCCCACGCAGATTGACCTTTCGCCCGGTGTCAAGAAAGTACTGGAGCTGGCTGTCGATGAAGCGCGGCGTATGGGACACCATTACATAGGCACAGAGCATCTGCTGCTTGGCTTGGTACGTCAGACCGAGGGAATCGCTATCGAAATCCTGAAACGGTTAGGGGTTTCGCCTGAAGAAGTTCGCCGCCAGACGCGCCGCATTCTGCAGGAAGTGCCGGAAGCAGCGACCAAGCCGGATGAACGCCCCACCATTGCCAGCGCCGGCCGTCTGCGGGCGCGCGCGGAACAGGCGCGCTTAATCCGGCGGCAGTTCATTCCCGCCAGTGTCATCAGCGATCTCTCGCCCTGGCTTCAAACGATAAGCGACACAGATATTGATGAGGAACCCTTGCCCGAATCTCCAGCACAGCGAACGGGCAGTGCAAAAATGGAACGGTTCACGCAGCGTGCTCGCCGGGTATTGTCTCTTGCACAGGAAGAAGCGGAACGATTCCAGCATAACCATATAGGCACCGAGCATTTGCTGCTGGGTCTGATGCGGGAAGAAGGTGGCGTGGCAGGACGTGTGCTGCGCGATCTGGGTTTGGATCAACGGCGTGTGGAAGAAATGGTTGCAAGGCTGACACATGCGGCGTCACGCAACCCCTCATCAAAACTTGACCTGGCTCCGGCCACACAGAAGGTACTTGAGCTGGCTGTCGATGAAGCACGCCGCATGGGGCACCATTACATTGGGACAGAACATCTGCTGCTTGGGTTGGTTCGGCAGGCCGAGGGTGTTGCCATTGAAGTGCTCAAACGCCAGGGAATTGCACCGGAAGAAATTCGCCGCCAGACCCGGCGCTTGCTTCAGGAATCCCCTGCGGCAGCGCAAGCGACGTCACCGCGTACCAAAACTATTGTCCTGAGTGTGAACGAACTGCGGGCTCAGTTGAAAGCCCTGGAAAACGGTATTGTTGATCGTGACCGCCTGTGCCAGCACATTGCTTCTCTGTCTGCCACATATGAAGATCAACTCAAAAGGTATCATGAAGAACGCCAGCAGTACGCACAGAATGTGATCCGCGATTTGCGCCTTCAAGGAATCAGCCTGCCGTTTCGAGAGACACTTGAACGCCAACCCGTGCTGGTTGAGACCATTGTGCACGATCCGGAATGGCTGCGTTTGGTGACGGCCCTCTATGGCGGTTACGCCAACTTCGACAGCGCGGCCATTGTGCGTGACTACAATGAGCTAATGACGTTTGTCTACAGCGCGGAGGCGGTGCAATCTTTCCTGATCGAGAATGAACTTTACAGTAACCAGTGGGGTGCAGCTCGTTGGGGAGGCAACACGACGGCAGAAACTGCTGCCAATATCGTCACCTATTTCAACAATGGCATGGATGGTCGCCTGAATCTGGCACTGATTGCACCACACTTCTCTCCCGCCTATATCTATCGCGATTCACCACTGACTCCCGAACTGCTTTATGCCCTTCAGAACGGACGTCCCGCACATGGATTAATCCCTTACCTGTGGACCCAATGGCGGACTGCCCGTGACGATAATCAGCGTGTGGCTGCCATGACGGCACTGATCGCCCTGGGTGAAAACGTCATAGCAGATTTGGAACGTGCCCTTGCAGTGCCAGAGCAGGCAGGCATGGCGAACCGTATCCTGAATCACTTCAGGCTGACCGCTGAACTGCTCAGCGATGCGCTGGTGCGCGGTACGCTCCAAACCCAGATCGTGAGTTTGATGTATACACTGGCACGCGCCACGCTCTCAATACCTTCACCGCAGCGTGCCGATTTTGTGGCGCGGGTGGTACGTGCCCTGCCCAACCATCAACCCGTGCCCATTGATATTTCTGTGTTTACGGGTCATCCGTATTTCTATGCCGAAGCGTGGGCCTACTGGTTGTCACGTTTTGACGCCGACCCGACCAAATACCTTGCGGAAATTCTCACGCAGTTTGGTCTGCTCACGCTGCCGGTGGACGCCTTCACCAGTTATCATCTGGCCCATAATCGGCACTGGCGCAGCGGTGTGCGGGTGGCCCATGAAGACTTTCCGCCGGTATACCGGGATCATGGCACGCGCCTGCTGGATTTTCTCTCGATGGTGCAGCAGACGGATTTTGGCAATCTCGCAGTACAGGCACAGCTTAAGTCTTTACTTGAAAATCTCAGGTCACAGTATCCGAAGGAATACGCGCTCATCTTCTGGATCGTTGTGAAGGGATTCACACTGCGTGCCGAAGACTTCGACGAGCTGGTGGCGCGGGCGACTGCCGAGCCGAACCCGGCGCTGAGAGCACGTGCGCTGCTGTTACTGGTACTGAAGGCGCAGGGTCCCCTACAGCAAACGCTGGTAACACAGGCCGACCAGGCTGTACACGCCATTGAGAGTCCCTTTGATCGCATCAGAGCGCGCGAAGAAGTAATGGGATTTCTGGATTTTGAGAACCGCCAGGAGATGGTTAAGGTCATTCTTCAGGAGCGCGCTTTGATGCAGGACACGGCGAATGAAGCGCGCTTGCTGATGCGCCTGTCGCGTGTGGCGCGCCGATCACAAGTCCCCGAACTCTATCAGGCTGCACTCGAAACTGCAGCGAACATTCCTGATGAGCGCGAAAAGGCAGAGACACTCGCGCTGCTGATGCCGCTGCTGAGTTCCGAGCCTGACCTCTACCGCCAGGCGCGCGCGATGCTGTTCCAGGATGACTATTTGCATGATTACGCTAACAACCTTACTGCCAGGTATCTGGTTAAGCTGCAGCCCACCCTGCAGCGCGAAGCATTGGGGAACAGTGAGGTCTGGTCCCTGGTTGTGCTTCGCGCGCTGGCCGATGATCTGACAGGCTACTTCGCCTCAGACCCGGACGAAAATCGCCTGTGGGCGTCTCTCTTTGATGACGCGAGCCGTGCTGAAGCTCTGGCACAGTTGATGATGCTCAGCCAGCGCGAAACTATGCCAATAACGTCCTACGTCGCCGAAACAATCGAGCAACTCCTGAACGGGGGTGCGTTTGATACAGTGCTTCAGGTACTCCCCATGTTGGAAGGAGTCGAGACGGGTGCCCAGGGTTTGGTGCAAAGCTGGCTGGCATCGCCGCATCCGTTGGTGAGCGCACATGCCGCGCTGCTGCTTAGCAAAGCGAACCCGGTCACCGAGCATTACCTTCCAGGTCTGCTGTATCTGCTGGAACATGGTGACGACCGTTCGCGCCTGCGTGCGCGCCTCGCATTGCACGGTGATCTGATCCTGATCAACAAGACCAATCGTACCCTGCGTGCCTCTCAATTGGGACTTCGGGGCCTGCAGATGCTGGCGGCGTCAGACCTGCGTCTGAATGAGATGATGTTGCAAATCGGGGATACCGTCTCGCGTACCTGGAACAATATCATTCACGACAGCCCGGAAATTGTGCAGACCTGTATTTCGCTGCTGGAGAACGACAGCGAGAACGATGACGAAGACCAGTTCAGCGGGAGGACATTGGCCGGTATCATCCTTCAAGGCATTTACGATGCCGTACCTGCTGTCATTGAGGTGATGCTGCAGACCCTTGAGACGACTGTGAGCGAACATGTAGGCAAAGCCCTGTTAATGAGCCTGCGCATGATGGCTCACCGTGGTGTACCCCGTGTGCTGAGCGCGATGACGCGTGTGCGTGAAAAGATTGTCACGCTCAGTGACGAAGTTCACGCGCATATGCGCGTGCTGCCAGAGCGGGCTCTCTCTGTCGCAGCAGTGGTGGAAGCGGTCAATCTGGAACGTTCAGTGTATGAAGGAGATGCTTTGTATGAACACGCAAATTCCCGGCTGTGGGAGCGCTATGTGAGTCTGGATAAACGCAGCCTGGCAGAACTGGGTACCGCTGCGCTCTACATTCTGGACAAAGATGAACTGGCTGCACGCGAGGCGGCCAAAAAGATTATCAGCACGCGCATGCAGTTTGACCTCATGCTGGAATGGCTGGCTTATGCCCTGGCCAATAACAAGGGCGATTTTGCGCGGCATAATTCAGCGCTCCTGGAAGTCGCCGCAGAGTGTGCCAGCTTGCAGCCCGCTGCCTTCGCCACCAAAGCCGATGCGTTGAACCTGGAGCAACTGCTGCTGCACGCGGCACAGTACGATCAGGTATTCTTTGGACGACGTGGAGCGATGCGTATGGTGCGCTACCTGAGGCGAGTATCGTCACAGTTTGCGGAGACGATGCGTGTAGTGATGCGTGACCTGGACTTTGTCCAGCGCGAAACGCTGATCACAGCGCTGAATCTGCGTGTTATCGATGACCGTATCCTCCCAGCGCTTACCGAGCAACTTTACGATCACAGCGCAACTGTTGCTTATGCTGCGGCCCATTTGCTGCGGGCACTGGGCCAGAACGAAAAACTGCAAAGTGAACAACGCCTGACCATCCTTAATGCATTTGCCAGAGCAATTCGCGATCCACGTTCCCAGCGGGGAGTCTATGTTTTCAGCGGCGGGCGCGTAGAGATTCCGTATCGCATTGAATACCTGGGGCGGCTGGATCGCATTTTCTACCAGACCCTTAGCGAACTTGCGGGGATGACTTAACAGGCTGCACGAGACATTTCGTTTGAGGATGAATGAAGACAACAGCGATAACGTTGTCTCCATCCACATGCTGGCCTACCGCCAATGCCTCCACCGAATTGGGGCAAGTTTACCTGTACCCTCCTGAGGAGTTACGCCGAAATGTGAGAGTATCAAGTCAGTCACAAGCCCTCTTTCCCCATTTCAAACCAATTTCTACCCAACTTCGTACCGTCCTATAC
>CAZQIJ010000191.1:0-8507 GCA_964592955.1 uncultured Anaerolineaceae bacterium | reverse complement strand
CACTTTCGTGGGCGTACCCACTTTCGTGGGCGTACCCACTTTCGTGGGCGTACCCCCGGCACATCACCAAACCAGGTACTGTCCATGGGAACAAGTCCCCTGGCTAGAGCGTTGTTCTGGCTCCGGCAGCAGGGACACCCACACGAGGCGGCTGCCACACACGGTGTGGTTGTTTGAACCCGCCGCCCTCCATTGCGAAACAGGAACGTCTACCCACTTTAGTGGGTGTCCAGGCGATGCGCCGCCAGACAAGTACTAGCCAGAGGACTTGTTCCCCTGGCAAAGACTCCGCCAACAGCCGCAGGCTTCTGACTTTGCAAAAGCTCCGAACCACCCATACCGTGCGGTGGCAACACCGGGCAAGTGGTACTAAAATACAGAAGCAGTATCATGCGATGGCACCAGGGCCAGTTGCTGCTGACGCCTTCTGCCCACACCCTCCACCCCTTTCCCTGACGTGCGTTCTGCACTGGGCGAGGTGCCGAGGGCAAAACGGCCCAGCTCGTGATGGACCACCAGCACCAATACCATGCTGTACACAGACCCAAACTACCAGGAAATGCGCACGCTATGTTGATTAATCAGCGCTACAGGCTTCTGGATAAGCTAGGCACAGGCGGCATGGGTGAGGTTTACGCTGCCAGCGACCGCCTCACCGGGCACCCTATCGCACTCAAACGCCTCACACGCTCCTCGTCACTGCCAGACGACACCCAGCGCCTGGCGATGGCGGTTGAATTTCGCGTACTGGCGGCGCTGCATCATCCCAACATCGTCAGCGTCCTCGATTACGGTTTTGAAACCGATGGCACCCCTTTCTTCACAATGGAACTGATCCCTGAGCCGCGCACACTGATCGAGGCCGGGGACGACGCCGCGCGCCGCGAACAGGTGCGGCTGATGGTTGAAATGCTCGAAGCGCTGGCCTACCTGCACCGGCGCGGGCTTATCCACCGTGACCTGAAACCGGGCAACGTGCTCGTAGACCGCAGCGGGCGCGTGCGCGTGCTGGATTTCGGCCTGGCCACAGAAATCCTGAGCCAACCTCACACCGATACCGAAGTCGTAGGCACGCTGGCCTATATGGCCCCTGAAGTGCTGCGCGGGGATGGCCCGTCTGCCGCCTCTGACCTGTACGCTGCGGGCATCATGGCCTATGAGATCTTCAGCGGCCGCTATCCCTTTGCCCAAAGCGATATCACCGTTATGCTTGCCAGCATCTACAACGCGCAGCCAGACCTCACCCGCCTGGATGACGAACTGCGCCCGGTGATCGGGCGGCTGCTGATGCGCGAAGCCGCCGAACGCTACCAAAGCGCCGAAGAGGTCATCTCTGCGCTGTGCGAGGCTACAGAAATCGCGCTGCCGCCGCAAAGCGCGGAGATCCGCGAAAGCTATTTGCAGGCCTCTGCCTTTGTGGGCCGCGACGACGAAATGCGGCGGCTGGACGCCGCCCTGGACGAAACGCTGGCCGGTGGCGCAGCGGCCTGGCTCGTGGGCGGCGAAAGCGGCGTGGGCAAAAGCCGCCTGCTGGACGAGCTGCGCATTCGGGCGCTGGTGCGCGGCGCGCTGGTGCTGCGCGGTCATGGTGTGGCTGGCGGCGGCCTGGCCTACCAGTTGTGGCGCGACCCGCTGCGGCGGCTGGCCATCAGCACCCCTATGGATGACCTGCAGGCCGGGATCATCAAGGCCCTGGTGCCAGATCTCGACGCCCTGCTGGAACGCCCAATTGCGACCGCCCCAGAGCTGGAACGCGAGGGCGTGGCCATGCGCCTGGCCCAAACTACCGGCGACCTCCTCCGCCGTCAGACGCAGCCCGTGCTGCTGCTGCTGGAAGACCTGCACTGGACCAACGAAAGCCTGGAGATCCTCAAGGCGCTCTTTCCGCCACGCCCCGGCCTGATGATTGTGGGCACCTACCGCGACGACGAAACCCCAGACCTGCCCCACATGCTGCCAGAGATGCAGGTCATGAAGCTCGTGCGGCTTAACCCCCAGGCCATCGCAGACCTCAGCGCCGCCATGCTGGGCGCGGCGGGCAGCCGCCCGGCGGTGGTAGATCTGCTTCAGCGCGAAACCGAAGGCAACGCCTACTTCATGGTGGAGGTGGTGCGCGTGCTGGCGGAGGACGCGGGTACGCTGAGCGCGGTGGGGCAGGCCACCCTGCCTTCCAGCGTCATGGCCGGCGGCATCCAGCAGGTGCTGGAGCGACGCCTGGGCCGCGTGCCAGACTGGGCACAGCCCGCCCTGAAGTTTGCAGCGCTGGCCGGGCGCGAAATCGACACGCGCCTGCTGCAAACCCAGCTTCAGGACCTGGAACGCTGGCTGCGCGTGTGTGCCAATGCCGCCGTCCTGGAAGTGGCCGAGGGCACCTGGCGCTTCAGCCACGACAAGCTGCGCGAGGCAGCCCGTGACCTCATCGCCGCAGACGAACGCCCCGCCCTGCATCGCAGCGTGGCAGAAGCCATCCTCAGCACCTACCCCGGCGACGAGTCCTATGCCGAAGCCCTGGCCGACCATTTCTACCACGCCGGGCATATGGCGCAGGCCGTCCACTTTACCGTCACCGCAGCCCAGCGCCTGGTCTTTTTCGCGGCAGATTACCGGCGCGCGCAGCAGCTCATCGAACGCGCGCTGCCCCACGCCCTGCCCGAAGACGAAGCCCGCCTGCTGCGCCTGCTCGGCCAGTCCCTGGATTACCGCGGCATGCGCCCGGAGTCCATCGCGCTTTACCAGCGCGCGCTGGCCCTGGACGGCATCACCACCCGCACCCGCATCGCCGTGCTCATTGCGCTGTGCGGCGCTTGCAACGGCCTGCGCGACCACGAGTCCGTCGGGCGCTATGCAGAACTTGCCCGCAGCCTCGCCCAGTCCATCGGTTATACCTATGGCGAAGGGCTGGCGCTGCATCAACTGGCGACCTCGGCCTACCATCAGGGCGACTATGAGGCCGCGCGCGACTCCTGGGTCCACGGTTTCGCCCTCCTGCGCGACGAACCCGACCCGCGCATTCACGGGATCATCATCGGCAACCTGGGCACCGTCCATTACATGCTGTCTGAATACGAGATGGCCCGCACCTATTATTACCAGCATGTCGCCATCGCGCGCGAAATCGGCGAGCGGCGCGGCGTGGGCACCAGCCTGCTCAACGCCGCCACCCTCGAACACGCCATCGGCAATTACGACGAAGCGCGCAGGCTGCTGCACGAAAGCCTGGATATCCTGCGCTCGGTGGGGGATATGGAGCACCTGGCCCATGTGACGGTGAACCTGGGGCTTACGCTGTTCTCGCTGGGGGACTATGCCGCCGCCGAACAGCGTCACAAGGAAGGGCTGCGCATCTTCACCCAGTTGGAAAATACCTGGGGCATCGGCTACAGCCTGTGTCACCTGGGGTTAACAGCCCTGGTTCAGGACGATTACGCCACCGCGCGCGCCTGTTTCGTTCAGAGCCTGCACATCAACCGCGAGATTGAGGATGCGATGTTTGTGGCGCTGAACCTCTCTAACCTCGTGCTGCTGGCGCAGGTGCAGGGGGACGCCATCCCAGGCGAATTTGATGAGTTCCGCCAAACCGCCCGCAGCGCTGGTGACCCCGAACTGCTGGCAGAATCGCTGCTGGTCTACATTCCGCTGTCGCTGCGGACCCTGGGACCAGAGCAGACGCGCAAGGATTTCGTCGAGGGGCTGGCCCTGGTGCGCGAACGGCAGACGCTTATGCCGCTGGTCGATGCTGTGGTGGGGGCGGCCCTGTGGGCAGAAGCCGCTGGCGACCCCCACACCGCCGCCGCCTATGCCACCTATGCCCTCCAGCACCCCAAAATTGACCACCGTATGCTGCCGCTGCTGCGCCAGATCGCGGCGCGCCTGCGCACCGGCCTTACCCAGGCAGACTTTGCCGCCGCCGCCAGCCGCTTTGATGGCTATGACCTCAGCGCGCTGGTGGACGAGATCGCCGCCAGCATGGATGCGTGATCCCCGCCCGCCTGAACAGCAGATCCGCTCGCCCGTCCAGGCCCAGGGCTGTGACAAAAAGCACAAAAACTCCATGACAGCCTGCCTATGCGCCGCCGCCGCCTTAGCGCTATGCTAAGTATGTAAGCAACGCAAGCAATGTAGTGAACTGAAATCAGGGTGAACGCCATGCAGAATGAAGCATTTATCTGGACACAGGAATTTGTGGTGCCTGTCCACTGTCTGGCGCGCCGCATCAATGATCTGCTTTCCGAAGGCAGTATTCGCCACCTGACAGTGTGCAGCCTGACAGGTGACGCTCTGTACGAAGTTCCCCTGGCTGCCGGGTTCCAGCAAGAAGCGCTGGCACTCCTCAGCGAGCGCGCCTACCGGGTTAAGGTTCAGGCCCTGCGCATCGAACAGCCCATCTGGGGGACAGACTAACTCCTAACTCTCTACGGCGTATAGTGCTCTGGGGTTCTGCAGCACACAACAGCGCAGCCCGAACCCCCACACGATCCCCATACATCTCCTCGGACTTGCGAAACGCCTCACCAGAGGCGCTTCGCATTTCTGCTGCCTGGCATCGCGGGGCACAATATATAGCGCCTCGATACTTCGCCCACCATAGGACGATTTTCCTATGAAGAAACCTTCACAGAATCCTTGCAAAAATCCAATAACCCGTTAACCTAGAAGTAATGATTGATGCGGGTTAATAGCACACTGTAGACCCGCCTCAGGCACATAACCGCACCCGCAGTGATCTGGCATGCGCATCATCTGCGGCGCGGCTCAACTAAATTTATTGCAAAATGATTAAGACCCCCCGCACGGCCAGGACAAATAAAACAAAATCCGAATAGATTGTATGAAGCGCAAGGAGTATGTCCTATGTCACGTCTCTTCAAGGTTGGTCTTCCTCTGCTGCTGCTGGTTGCGGCACTGGCATTCTCGTTCAAACCTGTTGCGACCGTCGATGCGGCGAAACGTGTTCCCGGTTGGATCGTCGTCATGCGCGATGACATCGTGCGCAGCAACGGCCTCTCCTTCAATCAGAACGTCAACAGCCTGGCTGCCACCTATGGCCTCACCGTGAAAGAGCGCTATAAGCACGCGCTGCGCGGTTTCGCTGCGGATATCCCGGATGCCGCCATCGCCGCTCTCTCTGCCGATCCGCGCATCGCCTTCATCGAACGCAACCACAATATGTGGACGATCCAGCAGAGCCAGAGCCTGCCCACTGGCATCACCCGTTCCTTCACCTCCAGCAACCCTACGGTAGACATCGACGGCGTGGACGATCTGCGCGTTAATGTGGATGTGGCCGTCATCGACTCCGGTATTTACAATCATTCTGATCTCAATATTTATGCATTTGTCAACTGTGCCCAGGGCAGCCCCTACACGAAACGCTGCTCGTCGGCCAGCCCGGTCGATGGCAACGGTCATGGTACGCACGTCGCCGGGACCATCGGCGCGAAGGATAACGGAATCGGCGTCGTGGGTGTGGCCCCCGGTGCGCGCCTGTGGGGTGTGCGCGTGCTCAATAACAGCGGCAGCGGCTATACCAACTGGATTATCGCCGGTATCGATTATGTGACAAAGAACGCCAGCAGCATCGAAGTCGCCAATATGAGCCTGGGCTGCAGCAACTGCCAGAGTTCCGCGCAGGATCTCGCCATCACCAACGCGGTGAACGCCGGTGTCGTCATGGTGGTGGCCGCTGGCAACAGTGACGCCAACGCCAGCACCTTCTCGCCCGCCAACCACCCGGATGTGGTGACCGTCTCTGCGCTGGCAGATTTCAACGGCTTTTCTGGCGGCGGCGGCGCGGCCACCTGCCGCACCGTTGTCGATGACACGCTGGCAGATTTCAGCAACTACGGTTCAACGGTCGAAATTGCCGCGCCGGGTGTCTGCATCCTTTCCACCTGGAACGGGTCGAACAGCTATAACACCATCAGCGGCACCAGCATGGCGTCCCCGCATGTGGCGGGCGCGGCGTCCATCCTTGCCAGCCGCAATAACCCGAACAACCGTACCGCCGTGCTGAACATCCGCAGCACGCTCATCAGCACCGGCAACTTCAACTGGACAGACGACTCTGGCGACGGCATCAAGGAACCCCTGCTGGACCTCAGCAACAGCAGCACCTTCAACGCCGCGATGATTACGCCATAAGCAAACGCTGCACCGTTTGCGGCTTTCTATAAAGTAAGGACGAGAGATGTTTGGGGAAGGGTCACACCTTCCCCATTTTGTTGCCCTGGCCGCGCGCCTACAGCAGTTCGGCGGCCAGCACATCCACCATCCACAACAGCGTGCCATCGGTGGGGCGGACGATCTGCGCGGGATACTTGTCTGGGTCGTGTTCACCGCGCACCACCTGCAGCAGGGCAGGCGCTTTCGCTTCACCCGTCACCAGAAACACCACATGGCGCGCGTTGTTCAGCACCGGCGCGGTCAGGGTCAGCCGCGACGCCTGAATTTCTTCGATGTATGGCGCGCTTACCCATTCATCCGTGATGTGCAGTGCCGGTGTGTGGGGGAACAGCGAGGCGGTGTGCGCGTTGCTGCCCAGCCCCAGCATGATCAGGTCAAAGCGCGGCAGTTCGTTCGTGAAGAAGTGGCGCAGAATCTGCTGATAGTTTACGGCGGCTTCCTGCGGCTCAAGCTCGCCTTCCATCCGGTAGATATTCACCGCCGGGATGGGCACATGCCGCAGCAGCGTGTCGCGCGCCATGCCATAATTGCTTTGCGGGTCATCCGGCGGCACGGCGCGTTCATCCCCCCAGAAAACGAAGACCTTGTTCCAGTCGATGTCGTCTGCCTGCGTGAGCCACTGGTGATATGGGCGCGGTGTATCCCCACCGGCCAGCGCCAGCACAAACTGACCCCGATCCTTGATGGCCGCGCGCGCCAGCGTCACCGTGAGGTCTGCTGCGGCGCGGCTGAGTTCGTCTATAGACGGGTAGATTTCGATTTTCGGTTCAGCCATTAGGAAGAACTCCTGATTACTCTTTACATGCACGTGCTGCCATCCTGCTGCCCACTGTAGACGATCAACATAAGTGCTGGCTGAAACCGGTTGGAATCGTTGCGGCGGGTGTGACGACGACGCATCACGCCCGCCGCTGGAGAGAGGTTTAGCGGGCGAGCGCAGCTAAGGCTTGCCCTGCCAGGGCCGCGCAGTTACGCGGGGGCTAACTGTGACTGATGGCGTCCAGCGTCTGAATCGCGCGCTCCACACTCACTTTAGGCATGATTCCAAGCTGCTGGTCGATGACGATGCCGTTTTCGTCAATCACCCACAGCGACCGGTTCACAACCGGCATCGTGATCATCCCTAGCACCGAGGTGCCCCACGCACCCCACGCGCTCAGCATCGTGTGATCCGGGTCCGAAAGCAGGTCATAGGGCAGCGCGCGCGACTGTTTCCACTGCCGCAGCGCATCGGGAGAATCCGTGCTTACGCCCAACACAACCGCGTTCTGCGCGGTGATGCGCGGCAGTTCGTCGCGGAAGGTGCAGGCCTGGGCATTGCATCCGGGCGTGTCTGCCTTGGGGAAGGCGAACAGCACCACCGCCTTGCCGCGCAGGCTGCTAAGGCGAATGGCGGTACCGTCCTGGTTGAGAAGCTCAAAATCCGGCGCGGGTGTTCCTACAGTTAACATCGGTGGGACTTCCTGTTGTCATTGTCATAAGAGTTGCAGCGCACACCGTCTCACACCGTCATGAGCAGCATATGATTGTACTATGAACGTAGTGCGTAACTACTCTGGGCCTGCCTGACCTCACCCCCTCCTGCGCAGCGGCACGCGCGGAGAGGGCAAAACGGCGCAGAAATCGATTGATCACAGCATTCTTTACGTCCCTTTTCCTGGCTGTCTCTGGGGTTGTGCAAAACTCACAAATGCTGCGTCTGCGCCCTTGGCGTAATACATAAAATAATTCATAATGTGGCTGCCTGGAAGTACACGGCATGGTGATCATCATGCCGGTTGACCGTCGCACACCGGAAGGAACTTTCTTATGAAACGTTTTTTTGGACTGGCACTTCTCTTTATTGCAGCGCTGGGTACCCTCACCCTGCCCGCACAGGCCGCACCACCCACCAACGATAACTGGGAAAACTATGAAGAAATTACCTCGCTGCCTTTCACAGATGTCGAAAGCGCAATTCTGGAAGCCACCACCCAGCCGCTCGATCCCTTCCTGCTGTGCAGGGATGGCAGCGTGGGGGTGGGCAACGATGCCGGACGCCACACCGTCTGGTACACCTATGATTCAGGGTCTGCCGGGGCCTATGTGAACCTTAGCGCCAGCGGCTACAACACCGTCATCGGCGTATTTACGGGCGCTCCCGGCGCATTCACCATGGTCACTGGCGGCTGTAACGATACCGTCAGCGCGGCTGGCAATTCACTGATCGCGGGCTTGTATTTTGCGCCGAACACAACCTACACGATTGTGGTCGCTGCCTACTCACAGTTAGTCTCTGCGTCCACCCTGACCTTTACGATGACGCAGGCCCCACAGTATGGGGT
>CAZQIJ010000190.1:0-8520 GCA_964592955.1 uncultured Anaerolineaceae bacterium | reverse complement strand
TTTTTAGCCGCGTCAGCGGCTAAGCGTAATGGGGTTGCAAGGGGCGAAGTCCCTTGCTGGGGGTTTGGGGGCAAAACCCTCAGGAGCAGCCTGAGCAGTTACGATTTTCCTGGAATGCCTTATGCACAAACCAAAACGAATACGCCCAATCGTAGGGCCGCGGCCCGCCTCGCCCGCCCCAAAATCCGGCGGATCTGAATTGGTTGATCCATTAGTCCACGGTGGCGGGCTGGTCACGGTTCGTGGCCAGCTCCAGGATGGCCGCGTGTGTGCGCGCCAGCCCCAGCTCATACTCAATCTCCGAGAAGTCCACATACTGAAAGCGGCGCAGCCGTGCCGGACGGTCACACTTTTCCTTGAGGATCGGGATAATCTGCTTGCCTTCCTCGCGGTAATAGCTCCACTCGTCGCGTACATTGTCTGACGCGATGGCGTTTGCAGACAGCACCAGCAGCATCGCGTGGGATCGGGCCAGCGCCGCTTCAATAGCGACATCCCAGCGGTCGCCCGGTTTGATGTGAGCCTGATCCAGCCAGAGCGTAATGTTGTTATCGTGCAGTGATTCCTGCAGCCTGTTCACCAGCGGCAGCACAAAATCACGGTCGATGCTGGAATAACTGGTGAAGATCTGGAAAGGTTCTTCACGCCGCCCGGATTTCTCCATGGCCTTGTGCCAGTTGGTATCCAGCGTAGCGATGGTGGTTTGCGACATCAGCGCGGCCAGATGCGGGCTGTAGCGCGTCGCCCGCTGGAATGCGCCGCGATCGAGTTCGAGCATGATTGCCGGTTCAGTCGTGATCACATCGGCGCTGCGCGGCGCGTCCAGCACCAGCGCCATTTCGCCGAAAAATTCGCCTGGGCCTTTCGTCGCCAGCAGGTCTTTCTCGGCTTCGGGCGTAATCTGTTTGTAGACCGCCACCCGGCCCTTCGCAATGACGTACAGCACATCTTCCTGCACGCCTTCATGGCACAATGTCACACCTGCCGCATACTCTTTGACCTTCAGCGCGCCGATGACCTGGGCCAGGGCATGAATAAGATCTTCTATGCCTACGCGATCCAGGTCACCCAGTGCCCCACCAATGAACTGTCCCAGGACTGCACGCATATCTGCCATCGCCAACCATCCTGCACATCGAACACCTACAAAAATCATACTCGGTGCAAACCGAAATTGCCACTACAGTACCGATTTAATGGTCTGGGCCAGCTCGCGGTTAATACCTTTGACGGTGGTCAGGTCATCGATGCTGGCACTGCGGATGGCGTCAATCGAGTGGTTAAAGGCGCTCAGCAGGGCCTTGCGCTTCTTCGGCCCGATGCCGGGAACGTTATCCAGCAGGCTAACGAGGCTCGCTTTGTCACGGCGAGCGCGGTGGCTGGTGATGGCGAAACGGTGCGCTTCGTCCCGCACGCGCTGCACCAGGTACAGCGACTGCCCCCTGCGGGGCAGAATGACCGGGTCTGGGCTGCCGGGCTGGTAAATCTCCTCAAACTGTTTGGCCAGCGAAGCGACCGGCACACGGTCAGTGAGGCCAAATTCGGCCAGCACCGCAGTGGCGACCCCCAACTGGCCCTTGCCCCCGTCAATGAGCAGCAGATCCGGCAGTATGCGCCATGTTTCGTCGCGGTCGTCTTTGCCCGGCACGTTGATTACGGGCTGGTCCTTAAGCGTCACATAGCGGGTGAAGCGCCGGGTGAGGGCCTCGCGCATACTCTGATAATCGTCTGAACCTTCATGATCCACCGAGCGGATGTTGAAGCGGCGGTACTCGCTTTTCTTCGGCGCACCCTGCACAAACACCACACGGCTGGCCACAATGGCCGTTCCCTGTGTCGTGCTGATGTCGTAACACTCGATGCGGTTTGGCGGGTTTGGCAGGCGCAGGTACTCCTGAAGCTCGGCCAGCGCCTGCTCGTGCCGGGTGGTGTCTGCTTCCCATTGGGCTTTCATCATGCGCAGCGCTTCGGTGGCGTTTTCCTGCGCCATCCGCACGAGGTCCGCTTTGTTGCCGCGTTTGGGGACGGTGATCTCCACTTTGCTGCCGCTGCGCCGGTCGCTAAGCCAGCGCTCGATAATGCGCGACTCTTCGACTTCGGACGGCAGAATCACTTCGCGCGGGATTTCCTCAGCCCCGCCGTAAAACTGCGTGATGAACTGGCTGAGGATCACGTCATCGGTTTCGCCCTCGGCGTTATCCAGCACGCGCGAATCGCTGCCGATCAGCTTGCCGTTGCGAATAAACAGGATCTGCACCACCGCTTCACCGTCTTCACGGGCAATGGCGATCACGTCGTGATCGGTCATCTTCGGGCTTACGGCGCGGTGCCCCTGTGTGATGAACTCAATCGCCCTGATCTGATCCCGAACCAGCGCCGCACGCTCGAAATTCAGCGCTTCTGAGGCCTCCATCATTTCGGTGCTCAGCCGGTGCATCACCGCTTCAGACCTGCCAGACAGCACCTCCATCAGCTCGGCGATCATGGCGCGGTAGGTTTCCTGGTCCACTTTGCCGATGCAGGGCGCGTTGCACAACCCGATGTCCCAGAACAGGCAGGCGCGTTCATCCTTGCCCGTAATCACGCGGTCGCACGTCAGGTAAGGAAAGGCCTTGCGCAGCACCCGCAGCGTATTCTGCACCGCCCACATGGCGGCATACGGGCCAAAATAGCGGCTGCCGTCCTTGACGATGCGGCGTGTTGTTTCCACTTTCGGGAACGGTTCGCCCCACGTCACGCGAATGTAGGGATAGCGCTTATCGTCCTTCATCAGGACGTTAAAGCGGGGGCGATGCTGTTTGATGAGCGTCTCTTCCAGGATCAGCGCCTGAACTTCGCTTTCCGCCACGATGATGTCGATATCGGTGATGAGTTCGCGCATCAACAGCTTTTTAGGCTCAAGGTTGGCGTTGGGCGCGAAATAGCTGCGCACGCGGTTCTTGAGCTTCTTGGCTTTGCCGACATAGAGAATTTTGCCGGTGTTGTCCTTAAAGAGGTACACACCCGGCTTCAGCGGCAGGGACGACAAAATTCCGTGAATGTGTTCTGAGGCTTGAAACATCGTTTTGTGGTCTGAAAATGGTTGGATATTTGTTCTATTTTAGCGCAGGTTCTGGCGAGATGCGAGAGGTGAGATGCGTTCTCCCAGGGCGATTGCACATCCGGCCTGGCGCGCGCCGCCGGAGGCCAAAGCACGCCGGCAGTTGCGGCGTTGGTTCGTTGGCTGAGGCAGTCTCCGGGTCGGCATTGAACCGGAGCAGAAGGTGTTTGGCCAGTCATGGGCAGGCTGTTTTGGTTGTTCGTCTGGAACAGCGTCACCCAGGTTGCATCAGCAATGATAACAGAAACGAAGTGCCGTTGGGATGCTGCTGTTAACCTTTTCTACCCCTGGCGCGCTACTTGTCGCGCGTGAGGGCGAAGCCGTTCATGAACTGTTTCTGCAGCAGCACAAACAGGATGAGCGGCGGCAGCGATGCCACCAGGCCTGCCGCCATCAGCAGGCCGAAATCGGTTTGCGAGCCGGTGTTGGCTGCCGTGCGCACCCCCACCTGGATGATCTGGTTTGCGCGGTCCTGCACAATCAGCGCTGGCCACAGGTACGCGTTCCAACTGGCGATGAACTGCACCAGCGCGTGCGCGCCCACCACATTCCATGACATCGGAATCAGCACCGAAATCAGGAAGCGCAGCGGCGTTGCGCCGTCAATCTGGGCTGCTTCGGCCAGCTCACGCGGGATGTTGCTGAAATGCTGGCGAAACAGAAATGTACCGGCGGCAGATGCCAGAAACGGCATCGTCAGCGCCAGCCTGGGGTTCAGCTCACCCCATTGGAGTTCTGACATCATGCGAAACAGCGGCAGCAGAATAATCTCGGTGGGCATAAGCAGCGTGAACAGCACGCCAAAAAACAGCACCGTCTTGCCAGGAAAGCGAAAATAGACGAATGCCAGCCCCGCCATCATCGCCAGAATCGACTTGCCGACCACCACCACCAGCGCGACCACCGTTGTGTTGAACATCAGCCCGCCGAAATTAAGCCCGGAAAAGAGGAAGCTCATGTTGTTGCCCAGGTCGTCGCCGATCTTAAAGAGCTGCGGCGGCGCGGCGAAAGCGTCCTCAATCGTGAGGGTGGAAAGCAGCAGCGCGTAGATGGCAGGGAGGCACATAATGAAACTGATTACGATCAGCGCGGCATGGGTGCCCACCCGTGCCCGTACACGCGGGATGGGTGGCAGCGCCGCCGCCTGAAGGCTGTCTCGTTCTGCAACGGTGGTCATCACAGGTTACTCCGCATAGGTAACACGGGTTTCAACATAACGGAACTGAAGCAGCGTAAGCCCGGCAACGCCCAGAAACAGGACGAGGGCCTGTGCTGCTGCTAACCCAACCGGCGCGCCGGGGGTAAAGGCATCCTGGTAAAGCTTGTAGATGAGGACGCTGGTCGCGCCGCCCTGTTCTCCTGCCGCGCCGATGGGTGGGCCGCCCTGCGTCAGCGCGTCGATCGCGCCGTAAATGCTGTAGAACGCATAGGTCACGTTGGTGACGAGCAGAAAGAACGTGAAAGGAGCCAGCAGCGGGAACATCACCTGAACAAAGCGCTGGACGCGGTTCGCGCCGTCGATCTGCGCCGCTTCCAGCAGGTCGCGCGGGATGTTTTGCAGCCCGGCGATGTAAAACAGGATGTTAAAGCCCAGGATGTTCCATACCGAGGCCAGCACCACCACCACGCGCGCCAAATTCGGGTCGCGCAGCCAGCTCGGCGCGCTGCCAAACACCGCGATCAGCGCCGCGTTGATCAGCCCGGAACCCCCCTCACGGAACAGCGCCAGAAACACCACACCTGTTACGACGGGCGACAGCGCGAATGGCCAGATCAGCAGCGTGCGATATACCCCCGCGAACCGGATCTTCTGCGAGGCCAGCAGCGCGATTCCCAGCGACATGGCCAGGCTGAGCACCACCACGAACAGCACCACCAGCAGCGTTACGCTGAAGCTGGCGCGGTAAGCCACATCTTCCGCCAGCGCCACATAATTCCCCAGGCACACAAAGCGCTCCTGCGGCAGTGGAAAGCGCCGAGAGTTCAGCGACAGCAGGATACTCTGCACGCTCGGATAATAGAGAAAGATCACGAGCGAGATCAGTGTAGGCAGCAGAAACAGGTAAGCCAGCAGCGGGCGTTTAAAGTATCCGGATCCCTCCGCGCGCCGTGCCGTCCCGCGCTGCATCACCGCCCACAACGGCACCAGCAGTATCAGGCTGCTCACGGCGGTCACCATCAGCCCCAGGATAACCTGTACCAGCGGTGCCTCTGGGGCATAGGTGCAGTGCTGCATGGCTGCCGTAAGGACCTTCGCGCTGACCGTCCCCACGCCAGCGCCCATCAGCAGAGAAACTGCCGATACGCGCGCCAGCACCCTTATGCTGCCAACCAGCCCAACCAGCACACCCACCAGCAGCGACGGCGCAAGCTGGTTAAATGGCAGCGTCGCATAATAGCTGACGAGGGCGGTCAGCCCGGTGGGAAGCGTGCTGATGGCGTCCAGCAGCCACTGGCCGAGGCGCACGAGACCGTCCCATTCCGTGACGGTGAAGTAGCCGATCAGCGCGACGACAAGGAACGCCACTCCGTATCCCCACAGGCGGTCGAACCGGGCATCATTCATGGGTATCTTCCTTCCGCTTTTACCGCGCTCGCTCCAGCACAAAAGCCGTAAGCCAGCCTGTTTTTGTCAGCATCATTGGTAAACAAAAACAGCGGGCGTCTGAGGACCAGACGCCCGCCGCCGCACAGCATTATTCGCCGATGAGGGCGTTGTAATCCGCAAGCAGGGCTTCGGCCTGGGCGCTGGCAGAGGCAGCCGCTTCGGCTGGCGTAATATCGCTGTCGATGATCGACTGGATGGCGCGTTCGAGGATCTGCCGCACTTCTGCCGACGGGCCATAAACCGCGCCCGCGTTGGCGACATTGCCTTCACTCTCCATGAGCTGCGTCACTGCGATGGCGTAGGCCGGGTTTTCTTCAAACCAGCCCTCTTCGGTGAGCTGTTCCACCGAGCTCTGGCGCACCGGGAAGTAGCCCGACCCCTTGTGCCAGCGCATGTCGTTTTCGGTGGTGGACAGGAAGAAGATGAAATCAACAGCCGCCTGGGTTTCGGCTTCGCTGTGACCGGCGGTAACCCACAGGCTCGCGCCGCCCACGGTCACGCCGTTATTGGCGTCTTCGCTGGGGCGGGGCAGCGGCGCAACACCCATGTCTACCCCTTGAAGCGAAGCGAAGCGCTGGAACAGGCCGAGGCCGGCGGTGCTGTTGATGGACATCGCCGTTTGCTGGCTGAGGAAGGTGATGCCTTCGCCGTTGTAGTCACCAGGCGTGCCGCTGTAGGTCAGGTAGCCGTTTTCGGCCATGGTGTCGATCCAGTTGAGGATGTTCAGCATGGGTTCGCTGTCATAATAGACCTCGGTAGCGCGGGCGCTGCGACCGTTGTCATTGTTGGCCAGCAGTGCATTCTGCATCGCCATCCACTGTTCCGGGAACCAGGCTGCAATCGGGAAGTTCATGCAGGCGGCCAGGGTATCGATTTCGGCCATCAGGGTTTCACACGCGCTGAGGATTTCGTCGAAGGTGGTCGGGGGCATATCCGGGTCAAGCCCTGCTGTTTCGAACATGCCGCGATTGTAGTACAGCACAGGGTTAGAGGCGTTCCAGGGCACGCTGTAGAGGGTGCCGCCGATGGTGTAGTAGTCGCGCACCACGCTCAGCATATCATCGAGTGAGGCGAGCTGTTCTTCGCTGGCCAGTTCGGCAACCGGCACGAAGAAGCCGGAATCTGCTGCCAGTGTGGTAAGCCCTTCTTCAATCTGCACAATCGTCGGGGCGTTGCCCTGGTCTGCACTCAGCAGCGCCGCGTTGAACAGTTCACGGTAATCTGTGCTTGGCGAAGTCACTTCAACGGTGACGTTGGGGTTCTGTGCCATGAATTCTGCCGCGAATTCGGCGATCAGCGCGCCGCGATCATCTTCTTCACCACCGAAGATGTGCACAAACGTGATGGTTACAGGTTCATCCTGTGCGGCCAGCGGCTGCACCAGGCATAAGGCAACAAGCAGGAGGGCGAGCAAACGATTCACGAGCGTTCTCCTCATCTTTTCGGTGAGATTGTGGACGAGCAGCGCAGGAATGTAGATCGCCAACGTGAAGGCTATGTTTAGCAGTGATGATGCGCGTGTTAAGCAGCATCGATAAACCTGTGAAGAACTGCGGCGCTTCCGCCGCAGCGCTGTCTGCTATAATGCGGGTAAGACAGGTTCAACAGACAGGTGCCCCCGTGCCTATTGGGACCTTAAGCGAACAAGCGCTGCATGCCGCGCTGAAAACCTGGCTGCAGCAGCCAGGTGACCTGCTCGAAGCGCCGCTGCCGGGCACGCGCTACCACATCGACATCCTGCGCGGCGATCTGCTGATCGAGATCCAGACGCGCCAGTTTGCCGCCATCAAACCCAAGCTGACCCGGTTGGTAGAGGCGCACCCGCTGCGGTTGGTGCATCCCATCAGTGTGGATCGCCGCCTTGTTACCCTGAATGCAGACGGCACACACGTCCTTTCGCTGCGCAAGTCGCCCCGGCGCGGCAGCATCTATCACCTCTTCAGCGAACTGCTGCGGTTTCCGTCGCTCATGCAGCACCCCAACTTCACGCTGGAAGTGCTGCTCATCCGCGACGAGGAAATCCGGCGCGCGGATGGCCTGGGAAGCTGGCGGCGCAAGGGGCTGAGCATCGTGGATCGCCGCCTGATTGAGGTGGTGGAGCGCAGGGTGTTTGAGTCTCCGGCGGATCTGTGTGCGCTGCTGCCGGCCAGCCTGCCAGAGACGTTTACCACCAAAGCGCTGGCCGGTGCCATTCGCCAGCCAGATGCCATCGCACAGCGTACCGTCTACTGCCTGCGCCATATGGACGCGCTGGAACTGGTCGGCAAGCGCGGCAACGCCCACCTGTACCGGCGGCGCGATGCCGGTACAGGCGCGCAGCCTTAATAGCGCGTCGTGGCATTAAACGCGATTTCCGTAACCTGCCCACGCCAATAGGTGAACGGTCCAGTCGGCAGTTCCCACCCCACCTCCACTTCTGCCGGAATGCGCACGCCGCCAAACCACCGAAACTGCCTTACATGCCCATACCAGGGAGTCTTCACCGTGTCATCACCTTTGAAGCGATCAGCCGTGACAGACACCATCTCACCCATCTCATCAAAATGGTAGGTGACCGCATCTTCCAGTGCGCCATCGCGCACATAGGCCCGCGCGCTGTGTTCATCCACAGCTTCCCAGCGCACATGGCCAGAATCCAGCATGGCGGTGGGCAGCCACACCAGTTCTGCGATGTAGCGCACAAACGCCGCCTGCGCCACCTGGCGACTGTCCGCATTCACCACCGGCACGGCAGACATCACCTGCATGCGCATGCTGCCATATTCCTGCGTATACATGTCGCGCCCTGCCACCGAAATCCGCGGCATTAAGT
>CAZQIJ010000189.1:0-8535 GCA_964592955.1 uncultured Anaerolineaceae bacterium | reverse complement strand
GCTGGAACCTTTAGTTCGACTTTAAAGCCTTTGTTGGTTTGAAAATAAAATTTGCCACTATCTTCCTTGAGAACGCCTCTTAACAGGTTCATCGGCGGTGAGCCAATAAACGTCGCCACAAAAACATTGCGGGGATGATGATAGAGCTCCAACGGCGCACCCACCTGCTGAATCACTCCTTTGCTCATGACGACGATGCGATCCGCCAAGGTCATGGCCTCAACCTGATCATGGGTCACATAGATGAAGGTGGTTTCGAGGCGCTGGTGCAGTTTGCTGATGAACGAACGGGCTTCCACGCGCAGTTTGGCGTCCAGGTTTGAGAGCGGTTCATCCATGAGGAAAACGGCAGGTTCACGCACAATGGCGCGCCCCACCGCCACACGCTGGCGCTGGCCGCCAGAGAGCTGGCGCGGACGCCGGTCGAGAAGTTGCTGGATTCCCAGGCTCTTGGCCGCTTCCTGCACACGTTCTTCGATGATCGGTTTGGGGGTCTTGCGCAGTTTAAGACCAAAGGCCATGTTATCGTACACGGTCATGTGGGGGTAAAGCGCATAGCTCTGGAACACCATAGCCACGTCGCGGTCCTTGGGTGCCACATTGTTCACAACACGATCCCCGATGAGGATATCGCCCTCGCTGATTTCTTCCAGCCCGGCCAGCATACGCAAGCTGGTAGACTTACCACAGCCGGAAGGCCCCACAAACACCAGGAACTCTTTATCCTTGATGTCGATGTTCAGATCCTTAACGACGTGAACATTGCCGAACCGCTTGTTGACGTTACTGAAAGTTACACTTGCCACTAGATTGCCTCCGTAACAGTTCAAATAATGTGCTTTATACAAGTGCATTTGTGCAAACTACACAAAGAATTTGCGTGAATGTGCTGCTGTCTGCTTAACAACAGGGATTATAATGGGTAACGTTCCATTTGCCAAAAATTGGCCTGATCGTAAAAACAAAGAGGCGGTATGCCAGAAAACGTCAATGCAGAAGTCGTGACAATCGGCACGGAAATCCTTCTTGGAGAACTCACCGATACGAATACCACCCACATCGCGCGTGTGCTGCGCGACATTGGGGTGAATTTGTATTATACAACATCTGTGGGCGATAACAGAGGAAGAATTGCAGAAGTTATTCAGGCGGCGCTGGCGCGCGCGGATGTGGTCATCACATGCGGGGGGCTGGGCCCCACTGTGGATGATATGACGCGCCAGGGGGTGGCGGATGCAGTTGGCCGCGACCTGGTGTTTCACGAAACGCTGCTGGAACAGATTGCAGCACGGTTCGCCAGCTTTAAGGTGCCGATGACCGAGAACAACCGCCGCCAGGCGTACCTGCCGGCAGACGCGATTGTGATCGAAAACCCGGTGGGCACCGCGCCATCGTTCATTGTGGAAGTGGGCAGCAAGGCCATCATCAGCCTGCCGGGTGTGCCGCGCGAAATGAAGTACCTGATGGCGGAGCGGGTGGTGCCCTACCTGCAGCAGAAGTATGCCCTGGGAATCATCAAGGCGCGGATCCTGCGCACCGCCGGGATCGGGGAGAGCCTGCTCGACGAAATGATCGGCAATGCGCTGCTGGAACAGAGTAACCCGACAGTGGGGTTAGCGGCACACAGCGGCCAGGTGGATGTGCGCGTGACCGCGAAAGCGGAGACCGTGACGCTGGCAGATGCGATGATCGCCGAGGTAGAAACCCAACTCATGGCGCGGATCGGTAAGTATGTTTTCGGCCATGACGACGAAAAGCTGAGTAACGCCGTCATCGCGCTGCTGCGTGCCAACGACTGGCAGGCAGCGGTTGTCACTGCCGGGTTAGATGCCGCCGCGCTGACCGATGACCTGGAGCGGGCTGGCGTGCTGCACTCTGTGCGCCACTATGCGCAACCCAGCGATATTCAGCCCTATACGTCGCTGCGCGAACTGGCAGACACGACGGCGGTCACGGTTCAGGCGTTATCGCACATGCATCTGGTGATGGTGGTGCTTAGCCAGCCGGATGTGGATGAAAACCCCGACAGCGCCGAATCTACGGCGGTGGCCGTGCTGGTGGGGGAGAAACACCGCACGCGCGCTTATGGCTTTGGGGGGCGGAACCCGCTGCTGCGCGAATGGGTCAGCACATGGGCACTGGCGTCTGCATGGCGCATGCTGCGGGAAGAGAGCGACAATGCGTAGTTTCGCGGAAAAACTTGAGGCAGTGCAGCAGGCGCAGGGCAGCGACCTTGCCCTGATCATCGCGCCGCGCCAGAGCCAACTGCCGCTGCCCATTCAGCGTTACGACGAACCGCTGCTGCCGTTCAGCAAGGCGGTGATAGATGCGACGCGCGACCTGGTGTGTGCCTACCTCTTTGACCTGGCGGCCTATATGGTGATGGGAGCAGCCGGAACGGTGGCGCTGGAACGCAGTATCGATTATGCCGCAGACCACATCACGCTTCTGCACGGACCGTTCGCCAACCCCGCGTTTGCGCGCATTACCGATGAGCTGGCGTTCGGCGCAGATGGGCTGACGCTGGCCCCTAATGAGAACCTGGACGAGTACCTGTATCGCACGGATCGGGGCATGTTCCTGGTAAGCTATCGCAGCGCAAACCGCCTGGACTCTCCGTCGAAAGGCGGCATCTACTGGCTGGCGGATAAGCTGTTTACACTGTCCGGCACGCAGGGGCAGCCCCTGCAGATGCGTGTCGCCGGGGAATCTGCACTTTATGCAGGGCGGGGCGAAGATTTCGCCGAGGCGCTGCGCACCGAAGTGGAGCGCCTGCGCGATGCCTGAACTGGTTGAACTGCTGCTGGATGCCGGGCTGATTCAGTTCGGCCATTTTCGGGCGGGGGATCGCTTTCAGCCGGTGCTGGTGAACCTTCATCTGCTGGCCGCGTATCCCGATCTGCTGCGGCGCGTGGCACAGGCGCTTGCGCCGCTCACTGCCGGGTGCGACCGCCTCTTGTGCCCACCAGACAGCATTCCGTTGGGGACGGCCGTAAGCCTGGAGACGGGCATTGCGCTGGTTTACAGTCAGGGTCAGGGCGGCCCGCCGGTGCATGACCTGGTGGGCGCGTATGATGTGGGGCACCCCACCGCACTGATCGCCAATACACCTGGCGGGGCGCGCCTGCCCAAACTGCTGCGCGGGGCGAAAGGGGTGGGGCTGGACGTAAAGCGGGTTGGGTGCGTGCTGACTGCGGAACACACCCCCCTGGATCTGGAGGTGCGCGCACTGCTGCGCCTGGAGGACATCGCGCAGGCGCTTGCCGCGGCAGGTCGGCTTCCACGGCCCCAGGCAGAGGCGATCAGGGTGTGGCTGCGGCAGCCCTGAGCAGCACAACTCATGTATACCCATACGCACATGTGACCGTAGCAGGAGGTCTTATGATCGATTATGCACAGTTCGGGGCACTCTCACCGACCACGCTGGCGGATGCGCTGACGGGGGATCGCGTGATGACGTATCACATTCGTCCGCTGTGGGAAGGTCTGCCGCGTGTGGCCGGGCCTGCCTATCCGGTGCGGTGTGTGGCAGGCGATAACCTGATGCTGCACGCCGCCATCTACCGCGCGCCACCTGGCGCGATTATTGTTGTGGAAGCCGGTGACCATCACTATGCCATGGCCGGGGGCGCTGTGTGTGCGGTTGCGCAGCAGCGCGGAATTGCGGCGTTCGTCATTGATGGTGTCATCCGCGATCTGGCGGAAATCCGCGAGCGCCGCTTCCCGGTCTTTGCGCGCGGGATTTCGCCGATTCCTGGCGCGAAGAACGAAATTGACATTCTGAACGGGACGGTGCGCTGCGGCGGCGTGCTGGTGGCACCGGGGGACATCGTTGTCGCAGACGAAGAAGGAATCGTGGTCGTCCCGGCGGATGACGCGGAGACTGTGTTGGGGCGGGCGCAGGCGCGGGCGGCAAAGGATGCCAGTGAAACCCTGGCTGGTTGGGAAACAGCACACCGCGCCCGCATTGAAGACACACTGCGCAAGCGGGGCTTTAGGGAGTGAGCGCGACCGGCAGCGCTGCGCGGGTGATTACGGCGCAGTGTCAATGAGCGCCTAAGGCGCAGTATCGATGAACGCCGCGAGCTGATCCAGCACGCCTGACCAGTGGTGGCGCATCGCCTCGCGCTGGTCGCCATCCAGCAGCCACTCGTGATAGACGCGTGCGCGCGCATCCTTTCCTTAAGGAAAAGCTCATCATCACACCCGTGCTAGCCATAACCGCACAAATGTGCTATGCTTATATCATCCCGCAAGCGGCTGGGCAGATGGGCCAACAGACGGTACAGGCTGAAAAGAAAGGGTAGTGCTGATGCCAGAGATTCACATCATTGCATTTGAAACGGAGGCGGACTGGACGGCATGGCTGGCGAAAAACCACGCCGATTCTGCTGGCGTGTGGGTCAAGATTGCGAAGAAGGACTCCGGGCAGACCACCATCAGTTACCAACAGGCGTTGGATGTGGCGCTGTGTTACGGCTGGATCGACGGCCAGAAGAACAAGTTCGACGACCAGTACTTTCTGCAGAAATTTACGCCGCGCCGCGCACGCAGTCTGTGGTCGCGCATCAACCGGGACAAGGTTGAGGCGCTGATCGCCGCTGGCCGCATGCAGGAACCCGGACTGCGTGAGGTGGAGCGCGCCAAAGCCGATGGCCGGTGGGAGCAGGCCTACGAGTCTCAGCGCACAATGTCCGTCCCTGAGGATTTCCAGGCCGCGCTGGATGAGCACCCTGAAGCGCAGGCCTTTTTCAATACACTCAACAGTGTGAACCGTTATGCCATCCTTTACCGTATAACCACTGCCATGAAAGCAGAAACGCGGCAAAACCGCATCAGGAAGTACATTGATATGCTCAACGCTCACGAGACAATTCACAACTGATTTCTGCCGGACTTCGGGAAGGATTCCTGGCGCGGATTACGGTTTGTATTATGGGGTTGAAGCAACACCAGGGAGAAGCACGATGGGCACACAGGCAACTGGCAGCTTTTGCGTCACGTTAACGCCGCAGGAGGAGCACACCCCGCAGCGCGCCATGCCGCAGCGCCTGCTGATGGACAAGCAGTTTCGCGGTGACCTGGAAGGCGCGAGCACGGGACAGATGCTGAGCGCGATGGGCATGGTTCAGGGTTCAGCAGGGTATGTTGCCATAGAAAACGTGACAGGGACGCTGCACGGTCGCAAGGGCAGCTTTGTGCTGCAGCACAGCGCGACGATGAACCGGGGCATACCGCATCTGAAGATCACCGTCGTCCCGGATTCCGGTACCGGGGAGCTGATGGGGCTTCAGGGGACGATGCATATCATCGTGGCGGATGGCACGCACCTCTACGAATTTGAGTATGCGCTGTGGCAACGGCTGTAACACCTCAGTTGCCGCCCCACCTCACGTGCACGGGGCTTCAGGATGCGGGCGAGCTGGTCCCGGTTTCGATGGCTGACGCGCTGTGCCCGGTGACTCCGTCATGCTCAGCCTGCTGCTGTAGCAGGCTGAGGGCCCAGGCGGCAGCCGGGTTAGCATCCGTTAACCCGGTATTTACCCCATTTTCCCACGACATCTGATACAATTTTCACAAAGTAAGATTTATCTACTGTAAGTCGCACGCAGGTTTCAGAGAGGTAATGATGTCTGACCACTCGCAGAGTTCCCGGTTCAGCCCACTGGGCACCGCCGTCCGTTTGGCGCTGTATGCCGCCGCCGCGCCCGCCGTATTCTGGATGTTGTACAGCCGGTTGGCTGTTAACCACCGCCTGCCGCTGCCGCGGGCGCTGGAGGCCGACCGCGAAAGCTTCATCGGCAAAGAGGCGGGGCTTATCAGCTACTATGCAGACCGGCGGGCCGCGGGACGACCGCTGCTGCTGGTGCACAGCATTAACGCCGCTGCATCTGCCTATGAGATGCGCCCCCTGTTTGAACACTATCGCCAAACGCGCCCGGTATATGCCATCGACCTGCCGGGTTTCGGCTTCTCTGACCGTTCCAACCGCGAATACAGCTACCAGCTTTACAAGCAGGCGATCATCGAAATGCTGGAGCGCGTGGGCGAAGCCGCCGATGTCATCACGCTGTCGCTGAGCGCAGAATTCGCGGCGCGGGCCGCCATCCAGCGCCCGGATCTGTTCCATTCGCTGACGCTGATTTCTCCGACAGGGTTCGGCAAGCAGCGCGGGCCAGATAACGAAGGCAACGATGTGTTTTATGGCCTGCTGGCGTTCCCGCTGTGGAGCCAGCCAGTTTATGACCTGCTGGCGCTGCGCTCCAGCCTGCACTGGTTCCTGGAGAAGAGTTTCGAAGGCAGCGTCGATTATGGGGTAGAAGCGTATGCCTTTAAGACCGCGCACCAGCCCGGCGCGCGGTTCGCGCCGCTGTATTTTGTGAGCGGTAAGCTGTTTACGCCGCAGGCGCGCGAGACGCTTTATGACCCACTGACCCTGCCTGTGCTGGCGCTGTATGACCGCGACTACTACGTTGCGTTCACGCACCTGCCAGCCTATGCCGCCGCGCACCCCAATTGGACAGAACAACGGATCGCGCCCACGCGCGGCCTGCCGCACTGGGAAAAGCTGCAAGAGGTCATCAGCGCGCTGGACACCTTCTGGCAGACACAGACGGCAGCCCAGGGTACGTCTTAATCCACGAAGAATCCGAAGTCCACCGTATAGCAGCGGCCAGAGGCTGACGCGGCGCAGTCAGCCTCACCGGTTTCCTTGAAGACGAAAAGCAGCGGGTCGTGGCGCTTGAGGTGCTTCTTAAACGTGGACCACTGCGAGCGGGAAGGCTGCGTCTGGCCTTCCTCAAGCCTGAAGTATGCAGCGTCGAAGACGGCGCGATAGTGCCCGTCAGGATACGCGATCAGATCGACCAGATACGGATGTTCGCGCGTGAGAACATGCCCCATAAGGCTGAGGACATGCTCGTACTGGCGCGGCGCAAACCTCGGTAATTCCTTCATAACGGTTCCCTCAGCGTTGTCGGCTATTCTGCGAGCGGCACAAAACGCACTTCAAACAGCTTTGGCCACAGCTTGCCGGTAATGAAGAAGGTTTCGTCTTCTGGATTGTAGGCGATGCCATTCAGGACATCCACGCCACCGGCACGATCTTCCTGGGTAAGCAGGTCAGAGGCATCGATCACGGCCGTGATTGCGCCGCTGGCTTTGTCGATGCGCACGATGTAATCGGTTTGCCACACGTTGGCGAAAACCGACTCCCCCACGCATTCAAGCTCGTTGAGGTTATTGACGGCCTGGCCATCCAGCGCGACACGAAACTGGCGACGCAGGGCAAAGGTCTGCGGGTCGCGCACAAACAGGTACTCACTGCCGTCGCTCATATAAAGGTCGGTGCCGTCATAGCACAGCCCCCAGCCCTCACCTTCATAGGTGAACGTCCCCACACGTTCGAAAGTGGCAAGGTCATAAACGAAGGCTTCGCGATTCTGCCACGTGATCTGGATGAGACGGTCAGCGACCAGCGCAAGACCTTCCCCGAAGTATTCGTCAGCGAGGGCCGTTACGCGCAGCACTTCCCCCGTGAGCGGGTCTACTTCGCGCAGGGTGGACTGTCCGTTAAGGCCGGTGCTCTCGTAGAAGCGGCCATCGTGCAGCACCAGCCCCTGTGTAAACGCGCCGCGATCATGCGGGCGAACGCTGATAACTTCCGGGCGCAGCACCTCGATGATGGCTTGTGGAGTCGCCACGGCCTGTGCTGTCGATTCGGGTTGAGGCGCGCCGTTACGGGCTGCCGAAGCCAGGTTTTCGAGTACCTGGCAGCCGGTAAGGAGGAGCAGCGCCAGGGTAAGCAGTCGCACAATCGTCGTTCGCAAGGGTCAGTCTCCGTTATGGGCAGGATCAGGTGCGCAGGTAAGACGCGCCGTTGACATCCAGCACCGCGCCAGAGGCGAAGGCGGCCAGCGGCGAGGCGAAAAACAGGATGGCGTGGGCGACATCTGCGACTGTGGCCACGCGGTTGAACGGGCTTTGGCTGCGCACCGCGTCGGCGTGCGGACCGGCAAGCTCGGATGCGGCCATATCGGTATCGACCCAACCGGGCGCAACGGTCATCACGCTGATGTTGTGCGGGGCAAGCGCCACCGCCAGCGACTGGCCCATCGCGTTCATCCCGGCTTTGCTCGCGCCATAGGCCGGGCCGTTCGGCTCTCCGCGAAAGGCCCCGCGCGACGAGACGTTGATGATGCGCCCGCCGCCGCGCTGCATCATATGCTGGGCCGCGCAGAAGGCCGCGTTCGCCGCGCCGATCAGGTTTGTCTGGATCACACGCTGCCAGGACGCCTGCCAGTCTGCATAGGAAACCTGGCCGATGCGATGTTCTTCGTAAATTCCGGCATTGTTAACGAGAATGTCCAGCCCGCCAAGCGCTGCCGCCGCGTCATCGACCATGCGGCGCACCGCATCGGCGTCGGCCATATCCGCCTGCACGGTGCTGTGCCCCGCGCCGGGTAGCGCCGCGAGCGTTTCGTTTGCGGCGGCGCGATTCTGATGATAATGCACGACGACACGCGCCCCGTTCTG
>CAZQIJ010000188.1:0-8546 GCA_964592955.1 uncultured Anaerolineaceae bacterium | reverse complement strand
ATTTCTACTCTGCGCTGGACTGGGAAGCAGGGGCTGACTGGTGGAATAACCCCATCGACTACAATGCGCACGGCGGGGTGCCTCTGGTGGCGTGGTACCTGCAGCAGATGCAGGCCTATGAGCAGGAAAACGGCGTGCGCCTGCTGGATTACCTTGACCTGCACTACTACCCGTCGCAGCCTGGGGTCTCCCTACAGCCTGCCGGTAATGCTGAAACCCAGGCGCTGCGCCTGCGGTCAACGCGCTCTCTGTGGGACCCGTCCTACATTGATGAAAGCTGGATCGGGACGGATGTCGGCGAGGCCGTGTACCTGATTCCGCGCATGCAGGGCTGGATTGACGACAATTATCCCGGCACCAAACTGGCCATCACGGAGTACAATTTCGGCGGGCTGGAACATATCAACGGCGCGCTGGCGCAGGCGGATGTGCTCGGACTCTTCGGGCGCGAAGGGGTTGACCTGGCAACGATCTGGGGCATGTGTGCACCGGATGAACCGGGCGCATTCGCCTTCCGCATGTACCGCAATTACGACGGCGCTGGGAGCAAATTCGGGGAGACGGGGGTAACGGCCAGCAGCAGCGCGCAGGGCAAACTTTCGGTGTATGCAGCGAAGCGCAGCAGTGACGGCGCGCTGACCATCATCGTCATCAATAAGACCGGGAACAGCCAGACGAGCGCGCTGAACCTGAGCGGGTTTAACCCGGCAGACACAGCCCAGGTCTACCGTTACAGTGAAGCCAACCTGAACGCTGTTCAGCAGCTCGCCAACCAGAGCGTAAGCGCCAGCGGCTTCACGGCGACCTACCCGGCCAATTCGATCACGCTGTTTGAGATCGCACCGGCCAGCACAAGCGAGACACCAACAAGCACCAGCCTCCCGCCGACGAACACCAACGTGCCACCGACCGCGACCAGCACGAACGTAAACCCTACCGCGACTGCGACTGAACTCCCAGCGGGTCGCACACAGCTTTTGCAGAACGGTGGCTTCGAGGTAACTTCCACCCCGAACCAGCCCGCCAACTGGAACACGCAGAACACCTCGAAAGACCGTATCAAGTGCGATACCGAAGCAGCGCTGGCAGCCTTCCGCGGCACCTGCGCGTATCGCTTCCAGGGACGCCCGGACGAGGATGCGCGCCTGAGCCAGATTCCAGACCTGACCGAATACACCTTTGCGATGAACGATACGCTGTCGGCCAGCGTACACTACAGGACGAACGCCGTCGCGCCGCGCCTGCGTCTGCGCGTGCGTGTGTTCTATACCAATACGTCGTTCGAAATCGGAAAGTCCAACAATGTGATCACCGCACTCGCCGAAAGCTACACACTGTTCAACGCCAACAGTGTCGTACTGGCGGATAGCGACGTTGAACGCATCAAACTCCAGTTCTGGAATCGCGCTACGACGGGCAAGATCTACCTGGACGACGCCAGCCTTATCCTGACCGAGTCAGGAAGTTAGCACGGGCAGGGGGTGAGGTCTGGTCTGATTCGTTCCGGCACAGACCCTCACTCCCATCTGCGTGCCGGTCCCGTTCGGCACCGGGAGCGTACATTCATGCGCAAATTCCCGGCTGCGCTGTCTGCTCTCCCACGGTTTCCTACGTTTTGCCCTCACCTTGTTAGAGACGAACTGCCTGTCAAATAACCGGGCTGCACCTGGCGCTCGATACAGACGACTCTGATACAGCTTTGTGAAACCCTACACAAGATCCCTGCGTATAAGTTAAGTAGATGCAAAATGCGTGATGCACGGGCACAGCCATTGCGATATGATATCATTATGAAAGTATGGTTAACGTGATAGATGACACGCTGACACAAGAGGAAGCGCATTATGTTTTGCGGGATGGCCTCGCAGTGTACCGGTTCGGCAGCGGAAGCCCTGTGCTGCTGATGCCGGGACCGCACCGCTTTGAAATTCCGGGGGATGGCAGCGCACAGCCCATGATCGACGGGTTGGTACGGCAGGGACGGCAGGTGATCTCGTTTGATCCACCTGAATCCGGACGGTCCACACGCCCGGCACAGGTCACCATGGAAGAAATGCACCGGTGCGCAGATGAAGCCCTGGATACGCTGGACGTGGCGGGCGCGGTGGATGTGTTTGGCCACAGCATGAGCGGGCTGGTGGCGCTGGCCTATGCGCTGGAGCGGCCAGCGCGCGTGCCCAGGCTGATGCTGGTGGGTACGGGCAGCGGCGGGCGGGCCTATATGAACGCGCACGGCGCGCTGTGGAACCGCAGGCACCCGCAGTTCATCCCGATGGCAGTACGCGCGGTCTTTCATATTGTGTGGCCCCGGCTGGCGGCAGAGACGCTGCTGAACAACTTCATTGATCGCTGGTCCTATTACGACACGCGCAACGCCCAGCGCCAGCCGATCAGCCCTGAGGACTGGTGGAAGCCAAAACGAGGCCGTACCGACTGGCACCGCACCGCCGTCCACCTGGACTATATGCCGCGCCTGAAGGAGATTGCGGCACCCACGCTGATTCTGTGTGGGCGCTACGATCCACAATATCCGCTCGCCTGCTCGCAGGAACTGACGGCAGGGATACCGGCGGCACACCTGACGGTGTTTGAGCACAGCGGGCATTATCCGTTCATCGAAGAACCAGTTGCATTCTGGCACAGCATCGGTAAGTTTCTCGCGTAGGGTACGCGGCGCGCCAGGTCCCCTTGCCATCAGGCGCGTTCCAACAGATTGCGCTCTGCGGTGTGCGGGCAGAGACGCCGCGCTGGATCCGCGCCTTCACGCGCTGTCTGCTTGCTCGCCCAGGGTGCGAATGAGCGCCTCACAACGTTCCAGCCACGCCAGATACATCCTTTCCATGTCGATCCCCATGTCGAGGGTCATACGCCAGAAGTGCATATCACGCCCATGACCGGAATCGTTCTGCATGACAAGTGTGATCTCGTGGTAACGCTCCAGGAGTGCCTGGTGCGCCACACGCTGGTGATTGATCTGTTCCAGGATAGCGGCGTTCTCCAACCGTCCGGCAAAGAACAACTGCACGAGGAACGGCTCCCGGTGAACGGGCAGCGGCTGCGGGGTGCGCAGCCAGTCGTCCAGCGCTGCGGTACCGGCCTGCGTGATGTGGTAAACCTTGCGATTAGGACGTGCGTCCTGTATCTCCAGCCGGACCTCTACCCAACCCGCTTCGGACAATGTGTTCAGTGTCCGATAGATCTGCGCCTGGTCTGCCTGCCAGAAATGCGCAACGGTCGAGGTAAAGGCCTGGCGCTTCAGTTCATACCCGGTCATGGGGGTGATGGTGAGCAGGCCGAGGATCGCATGGGCAAGGGACATCAGGACAACTCCTCAAGATGACATCTGTCATGGCAAAAAGGCGCAGAGTATCTGCAACGCAGCGCCTGTATGCGGCGTAGTATATATGTAAAGTCTCATACAAGCGAGGTGAAAAACCCCCATGCAGATCGCACTCCCTGTTTCACCTGTTCCGGCGGTCGTTAAAGCGACTTCACGTTTTCCCTGGCGTTTTCTACTCATCACGTTCAGCATCTCCTGGATCTGCTGGCTGCTGCTGGCCCTCAGTGGGCGTAATGGCTTCAATGACCTTGAAGCGGGTGTGCTGCTGGTACTCGGCGGTTTCGGCCCGGCACTGGGTGCCATTGTGCTGATTACGCGCAGTGAAGACAGCGCGGCAGCCAGCGAATACTGGCGGCGCGTTTTCGAGTTCCGGCGCATACGGCTGGCGTGGCTGCCGGTACTGCTGCTGTATCCGGCGGTAGTCATCGTCAGTTTTGTCCTTACAGGCACCGCGCTGGACTTCAGCCCGCTGCAAACGCTGCTGAGCAACCCGGCGGATCTGGCCATCACGCTGGTGTTTGTCTTCATCTTCGGGCCGTTTTCTGAGGAACTGGGCTGGCGTGGTTACGCGCTGGACTGGCTGCAAACGCATTTCAGCGCGTTCTGGGCGAGTGTCCATCTGGGCGTGATCTGGTGGGCGTGGCACCTGCCGCTGCTGTTTGTGCCGGGCGCATTCCTGAACACCACAGGCACAGACGTGGTCTTTCTGGCCGGATACCTGGGGACAGTCGTCCTGTACTCTGTGCTGTTCACCTGGGTCTATAACAATAACCGCAGCAGCATCCTGGCCGCCATCCTGCTGCACTTTTCGATTAACCTCACGAGCCGCCTCATCGCTATCCCTGCGGCGGTCTTCCCCATCGTCACCGTAATCCTCATCGGGATCATGCTGGTGGTGGTGTGGGCTTTCGGCGGCAAACACCTTGTACGCAGTGCATAAAAGAAAGGATTGATGCTGTGACCACAAGCACCCAGAACAAACCGCCATTGGCGTGGCGGATATTCCTCAAGCTGCAGAACCCGTTTATGAAGTGGCTGCTGAGGTCGCCGCTGCATTTCATCGTCAGCCGCATGTATATGCTGCTAAAGGTTACTGGGCGCAAAAGCGGCACCGTCTATTCGACGCCGGTACAGTACGCGCAGCACGGCAGCACCCTGCATATTATTACCAGCGAGGGTTATGTTTGGTGGAAGAACCTGCGCGGCGGGGCCGATGTGCAGATGGTGCTGCGTGGCAAACCGTGTTCGGGCCGGGCGGAAGCCTTCACCGATGCAGCGACAATTGACGCCCAGATACAGAAGGTGTATCCGGGACTGAGCGCGGCGCGGCGTGCGAAGTTCGTCCCTGGCAAGGTCGCGCTGACGATTACACTGAATTCCACGAATTCCACGCCCTGATTCAAGATGCGCAGAATGTGGCGCGGATTTGAGGGTGCGCAGCAGGCGCACCCTGCTCAGGCTGTTCCACACAAAAAACGAGCCACCGCACGGGCGGTTCACGAACCGCCCCTACTACCCAGGTAGGTTCTGTTGCGCTTTTTCATTCCCTTCATCCCCCTGCCCCATTCTCCCACTGCGGGGCGAGAGGGAATTCAGGGGTGAGGGAGCACAGATACCTGAGCAGTTCCAACGAACACAAGCATGGCGGACGAGGCAAGCCTCGTCCATACATGGGCTGCGCTTGATTTGCGTTTTCCATAAGTACAGGAACACGAATAGTTCTGTTGGGTTCAGGGGCAGTGCCCCTGTGACCCCGTCATGCTCATCTTGCTGCTGTACGCGATTCTGCAGACATTCCTGGCTGCCAGGGGCACTGAAACAGGCACAAACGTCAACAGACCCCAACGCTCTGATTGACGAGCCTTACCGCCCGCAGCCGAGGCCGATATCGGTCACATCCTGATCCAGCAGCAGCATCTGTTCCTGAGTGCCATCGGCAGACATCCGTTTCACTTCGTGGATGCCCTCCCCCTCAGGACGGTTGAGCCACAGCGAGACGATGCTGCCGTCCGGCAGCACGCAGGGCGAATTGTCATTGTTGTACTGCGGCGCGATGCGGCGCGGTGTGGCGCTGCCCGGGTCCAGAATCCAAATCTGCTCGCCATGCCAGTCGCCCTCAAACACAATCGCGCCATCCGGGGTGTAGTCTGCATGGCGCAGCATGGTGGCAGGCGGGAAGCCTTCGGGCCTGGCGTCTGGGGTGATGACCACGCGCAGCCCATCGCCATTGATTCCCACCTCACAGATCGTGCTGCCATCGCCGCCGTAGGGTTCGGTGCGGCAGTCGAAAAGGAGCTGTGTTCCATTGTTCGACAACGCAGGCTGACGGTTGTAGGGGAAGGCGGAGTCGGCGGTCAGCAGCACAGGGTCAGACCATCCCCCGTCTGGTAACCGGGTGATGGCGTAGAGGTCAACGTCGTGTGGGCCATCTGTGCCCTCGATAATCAGCAGGTCACCGCCAGCGTTTACTGCCGCCGCGCCTTCGGCATGGACGACCTCACCGTTGACGCGAATAACTTCGGGTGATTGCAGGTGCAGGGCGTCCAGCAGCACCCAGCATGACCAGCCATCGCATTCGTGGTCGAAGCGCGTGGTTTCCAGCAGAATCCACAGCCCGTTTGGCGAAATGTTGATGTAACCATCCTCACCGCGTGCCGCGAGATCGAGCAGCGCGGAAAGCTCAATCACGGCACCCTCGCGGATCATATAGGCACGCTCCGCCATGCTGAAGACCACTGTGCCCGCCGGTGAAAGCGGTTGTGGCGCAGCGGTGGGCTGCGCGGTGATCGCCGCTACAGGCTCGCCGCCCACAGTCAGCGCGCCGATTTCGCTGCCGCGTGGCTGGCCGAACAGATCAACAGCCGCGCGCAATGCGCCATCGCCGCCAGCGGCCAGCACCGAACCGGGCCGCAAATGGTAATCCGGGCGCGCGGGATTCAGTTGGTAGCCGGTGCCGTCAGCGATAATCCAGGGTTCAAAACCGGGATTTACGAACTGTGCCAGCGCTTCGGACACGGTGAAGCCGGTGATGGACGCTGTTTCGCCCGCAAAGCCCGGCGATTCCGTAACGGACTGGGCAGAGTAATAGTTGCTGCCCGAATGCAGACCGCTCCCCGCATTCTCTGCGATCTCGTAGGCGTCGGCGCGGTCGCGGACGATGATGTTATTGAAGACGCGCATGTCGCGCGCATCGCGGTTGATGATGAGCGCGCCGCGCCCGCCGCCCTCATCGACAATGGTATTGTTCGCAATCAACACGTTCTGGCAGCCAAACTGCGACGCGGACAGCCCTTTTTCTTCGGCATAGGCGTTATCCCAGCAGGCGATCCCTGCCGCATCGTTGCCATAAATCAGGTTGCCACGCACTACGCTGTGCCGCAGCGACGCGAGATTGATCCCTGCGCCACCGGCTGACCCGTTACCGGTGATGATGTTCTGCTCTATGATGATGTTTTCGGCGATGCCGTCCTCAATGTAACGCCCAAGATCGGGCAGCCCCTGCTGATCGTAGCAGCGCTTGAGGTCTTCCCACTGGGCAGCGCCAGTAAATTCTGCGTCGGCTTCTGTCCAGCCGCATGTCTCCCCGGTGAGGTTCTGCAGCAGGTAGAACAGTTCTGAGGTCGCAGTCTGCGGGTCAGGATTGATCTGGACGCCAGACGCGTTGTTCCCCTGAAAGATGCTGCGGCGGATGAGCATGTCGTCCCCTGAACCAGAGACATACAGACCGTGCTCGTCGGCAGAGGTGGTGAATACCGAGTCCTGAACCAGAACGCTGCTGGTCGCCGTGGTGTGCATACCCCAACTGTAGTTGTCGTGGGCATAAATGCGGCTGAAGATAAAGTGGTGGGAGAAAGTGCCGGTTTCGCTGAAGTAGCCAGAGACAAAAATCCCCGCGCCTTCTGCCGCGCCCGTAAACGTGATGTTCTCAACGATATAATGATGCGCGTTGATAAAGTAGAAGTGGTGACGCAGATACGCTTTGGTCGCATCGCCGGGACGATCCACGATGACATCGCCCATCCCCAGCAGATGGATGTAAGCGCCCTCTGTGCCACCGGTGTTCTCGACCTCTACCCCGGCATAGCGCCCAGGCATGATGAGGATGAGATCTCCGGGCTGGGCGGCATGGATGGCGTCCTGAAGCAGGCCGTGAACCGCTGTGACCGGATAGGTTTGTTCCGGCTGGCTGCACCCACTGCTAAAGCAGGGTACGGCTGTGGTGAATGTTGTGGGGCATGTGCCGTCGCCAGAAACACAGCGCACGGTGGTGTAGCTGGATTGCAGTTGGAAGGTGGCCTCAATAAAGGCGGCGCTGTCCGGTTCATCCTGGGGGGGGATGTTCTGGGCGGCTGTCAGACTCGTGAGGTGAAGCAGAAGGGCGAAGCACAGCAGCAGCGCCTGCACAGTGGGTTTCATGGTCGTCTCCTGGTCTTGTTAAGGACGTGCAATGCGACATGTAACCTCTGAATTATAGTTCAGGATGCGCGCTGTGCGCTGCCGGGCATAACGCCGCATCCCGTTATGCTGCGGGCAGAATGGGCAGCGTCACCCTGACCACCGTCCCGGCGGCGGCCTCACTGATGAGGCTCAGGCAGCCGCCCAGGTGCTGACTACGTTCGCGCAGGCCCAGCAGCCCGTAATGCCCCCGCAAGGCGAACTCCTGAAGCTGTGGGGGAACAGGAAACCCGATGCCATTGTCGCACACTTCAAGGGAGATCTCGCGGTCACTGTAGACAAGCCTGGCCACGATCCGTGAGGCACGGGCATGGGATTCGGCGTTGTGGATGGTCTCCTGCGCGGCGCGGAAAATTGCGAGTTCCTGCGCGTGGTTGATGGCGACGGCCTCCCCCACGACCTCAAATTCCAGCGTGGGGTGTTTTTCGCACAGCGCTTCGAGGGCGACGGCCAGCCCAAGTTCATCGAGCATGGTGGGCCGCAGGTCACCGATCAACTGGCGCAGGTTGTCGATGGTTTGCAGCAGTTGCGTGCGGGCGTTTTCCAGGTGTTCGGTGGTGGCACCGCTGGCTTTCGCGGCCAGTCCGGCACGGGCAATCTCGTGAGACACCACTACCAGCGATTGAATCGTGTCGTCGTGAATTTACCGCGCGATGCGTTTGCGCTCGTTTTCCTGGCTTTCGGTAAGGGCCGTGCGGTACATCTGCTCGCGAGATTGCGCCGCCAGGATCTGGCCGAGCATGGCCTGAAG
>CAZQIJ010000187.1:0-8606 GCA_964592955.1 uncultured Anaerolineaceae bacterium | reverse complement strand
GCTCAACGGTTGTCCCGCCACGCAAATTCTTCCACCATGTATAGCCTGCGCTGGTGACGACATAGACGGTGCTGCCTTCACGGGCATACTGCACCGGAGTCGAGTAGACTGTCCCGCTTTTGCGCCCGATGAACGTTAGCAGTACATACATGCGGCTGACGACGACGTGAAAAGGTGAGCGGAGCAGCCACTTCATAAACGGATTTTGCAGCTTCAGGAACAAGCGCCAGCCTGCCGACGGTTTGTTCTGGACGGTAGTTTGAGTCATGATGTTCTCCTTATTGTCTGAACGGTCACAAACAGCGATACACAAGCACTGATCCCTAACGTGAGTGGCAGCAGCCAATCGACCAGCGTTGGGGCATACGACTGTGCAAGAGCTTCCAAAAGACTGTCCAACTGCGGGCGGTTGAACCAGCGTCCGCGCACCATCACCCCTTCTTGCTCGCGGATATGGCGAATATCCTCCAAGGGGTTATCAGATAGCAGTAGCAGATCGGCACGCTGACCCGGTACGATGGATCCAAATTCATCCCCGAATCCCACCACTTCAGCGCCATGAACAGTTGCCGCTTGTAAGACTTCATAGTGCAGAATCAGCCTGAAAACGTTGCATGTCGCCGTGTCTGCTGAAGCACAAAACCAACCGATCATTCAATGCGTTTACCATGTTCCTGCAATAGGGAGATAGTCCTGCCGCCGTCATAGCTTCCATCTCGTCATAAATGACAAAGCCGGGAATGAGAAAAGCATTGTCGGTATCTGTGCCAACGACAAAGTTTGCCCCGGCATCGTGCAGCGCCTGCATCACCTGCACGTTCACACGCTGAATTGAAGCCGGGTAATCCTCTCCTTGATAGCGTAGTCCGTCACGGAGTCCGCTGTTGAACAACGGCCACAAGGCACGCAGCCACAACGGAACATAGCGCATTTCAGGCTGTGCCAGCAGCACTGCCGCCTCATCGTCAGGCAGCACGCGGGTATAAAGCACCAGCGTGGGGCATATCCAAATGCCCGCTTCGACCGCACGGCGTGCATATTGATCGAGGGCTGACTCCTCAATGAGCAGCGCCGCCGACTCAGAGTCAACGAAACCGGTGAGATGTTCGATGCTGTGCTGACCGCTGGCAATAACACGATCTAATCCCACCGCATACGGCACATGTCCGATGACGGGAAGATTGTGTGCTGCTGCCTCAGTGACAATGGAATCGTAGACAAAGGGAGTGAGGTGATCGTAAACCTTGATATATTGATAGCCCTGCGCCGCCTGCCAAGCGACCGACTGTTGTGCTGCTTCTGCCGTCGTAAACGTTTCCATCAATGGATTTACCGCCGGCACACCTTCCATAATCGGTCCGGCAGTATAAATTGTCGGTCCGAAAAGGTCACCTTGATTGATGCGCCGTTGCATTGTCAATTGATCAGGAAAGCCCAATGACAACTGCATCCCTGTCGTCCCCCACATATCCCGAACCGAGGTCACGCCAGCGGCGATGAACAGCAGTAGTTCATTTTCGTCTTTGATATGGACGTGGGCATCGACCAGACCGGGCATCAGGTAAAGCCCCGTACCATCAATGACCGTTGCATTGCGCGGAACAGGAGTCTGGTCGGTAGGCGCGACGCTGACAATCTGCTCACCCTCAACGATCACTGTATGATTGGGCAGTAGCGGTACACCGCCATTTACATTGATGACAGTGACATTGACAAAGGCAGTTGTACCGGGAACCGTCAGTAGTTCCGGCGACACCTCTTCGATATAAGAGGCATCGACTGAGATAAACCCAACGCTGACCAGCAGACCCGTGACGAGCGCGAGCAGCAGCAGTATGAGGGACAGAAGAACGCCCACGATCACCAGCACAAGCCGCCTGTTGAAGAACTGCCGCCGCGCCAGCGGAGTGTTTGTGCGAGTAGAAGTCATGAGGCTGTCCTGCTTTCGCGCACCAGACGCTTACTGCTGTACCGCCACAAGGCGAGCGCCAGCACGGCGATGAGAATGAAACTGTTCGCGGTGATAATCGCGGCGGGCATGACCAACACCCGACTCATAAGGTTTATGGAGAAGTGCAGCAGAATGATCGCCAGCACACTGCGCCGGTTGTTATTGTACACCCCACGTGAACAGGAATGAATAGATGACCACGACATACAAGACCTTTCATTTATAGGACTTTACATATATAATACGCGCATTATGCGCGCTGGGTTGTACTGATTTTGGGTTTTTCTGAGTGACATTTGTCACAGAAAGCGCTGGCGATGTCGTTACCACATGCCATTTTGGGACTGCTCAAGATCACTGCAATGACGGGGTATGAACTCAAACATCAGGCGTTCGACAGCACGATTTCGCACTTCTGGCAGGCAGACCAAGCACAGATTTACCGCATGCTGAATCAGCTCGTCGAAGCGGGATGGGTGGAATGCACGCTCGAAATTCAAGAGGAGCGCCCAAATCGCAAAGTGCATCACATCACCGACGCGGGGCGTGCCGAACTGCGCCGCTGGCTGCATCTTGAGCAGGCGCTGCCGGTGCATCGTGAGCCATTTCTGGTGCAGTTGTTTTTTGCAGGACAGATGGAGAATGCGGCGATCCTCGAACACCTTGAGCGCCAGCGGGCAGCGCATCAGGCGCTTTTGGTGCAGTATCAGCAAATTCCGCTGCCACCGTTGGGCGATCCGTCCCTAGACCGTGACAGCACCCTGTGGCGGCTTACCCTGGAGATGGGCATCGCAATGGAACAGATGTATCTCGACTGGCTTGATCGCGCCTTAAACGCCGTGCGAAACCTATCTGATTAAGCGCAACCTGATAGCCAACGCTTGAAAGTCACCCCTCGTAAGGGAGACCCAATACGGCGTAGGGACCCTTCACCGTTAGGGTGAGCAGGTAAGCTGCCATCTGCTCCGGCGTATACACACGTCCATGCTCCAGCCACCATACGATTGCACCGAGGTAAGCCGAAGCGATAAAGCAGATGTCCAGCCCAACCGGAACTGCTGGCGGTGCAGCGTTCTGTCGCAAGATACGCAGGCGGGTTTCGATTTCCTGTTCCAGATAGCGGCGCAGCCGTGCTGTGAACGCGCCTGCGCCTGCTTGTCCCAGCATCACACGGTAAAAATCGGCATTGTAAGCAACATGCTCGAACACCATCACAAGGTTCTGGAGTGGTGCTTGCATTTGGTTAAGGTGATTTTCGAGAACCGGGGGTTTACGACTACCGATGAGTTCTTCAAAGACATCATCCATGCAGCGCTCAAGCAAATCATTTTTGTCTCGAAAATGTCGGTAGAACGTGACTCGATTGATCATGGCAGCATCGGCAATCGCATTCACGGTGAGATGCTCAAATCCATGCGTCTCAATCAGCCTGACCAGCGCATCGCGCAACAGCTTGCGAGTACGACGCACCCGTAAGTCCTCTTTTGGCAACATTTTTCTCCCCTTTGTCGCTTATGTCACAGAAGAGCAAAAGTCTCATCTCGCTTCCGCTTTCACCACTATACAATGAATTTAGTGACATATAGCGGATTATGCAACATATTGTTGCAAAAGAGGCAGTATGAGCAAACTTGGCGCTGGACGGGGAACGCTCCGATTCGGCATGTTCAAACACGATGAAATGGATTGGCACTTCTCGCGCACCCGGCTTGCAATGGCTGAGGGTGGCGCGGCGATGGGTGAATGCATCTATGCCGCGCGACAGATCAGGGACGGCGATGCGGAGAGTTGGGTACAAGCATGGAGCGCACTTGGCGAGCGTGTTTTCACGCAGGGTGAAGAATCGCTGCGACAAGGCACGCTGGTCAGTGCACGCGAGTCGTTCCTGCGGGCGACCACGTATTTCCGCAGCGCGGAGTTCTTCTGTATGCCCAAAGACCCGCGCTTTGAGATGTACTGGCAAAAAAGCCGTGATGCGTTTCACCGCGCTTGTGGGCTGTTTGATCCCACGATTCAAATTCTCAATATACCTTATCGGGGATCTGTACTGCCGGGGTACTTCTGGCGCACGGACAGCAGCTCAACGCCGCGCCCCACCTTCATCTTTGTCGGCGGAAACGACGACTCCGGTGAGGAAGGCTTCTTCTGGGCAGGTCCGGCAGCCGTCAGGCGTGGCTACAACTTCTATATGATCGAATATCCAGGACATCGTGGCGCTGTTCACCTGAACCGGGCATTTGTTAAACAGGCGGATTATGAAGTGCCGTTCAAAGTCATTCTTGATCATCTGGAAACCCTGCCCGGAGTGGATGATCGATGGGCACTGGCGGGTCACAGTCACGGTGGGTACACGGTCATGCGAGTAGCGATACACGATCCCCGCATCAAAGCCGTGATCCCCAGCAGTCCACTGATCAATGCGGATCGTGCGGGAAGTGCCATGTTTTCGCCCTGGATCAAGCGAATTCCGCCCCAGTTGCTCAATTCGCTGGCGCGCTGGCGGCTGGGACGCGATTCGATCATCAAAACCTTTGTCGCCTATACATTCCACACACTCGGCTACGATTACGACACAATGGATTTTTCGCTGTTGGCGACACGGCAGCCCGGATTTACGGTTGAAGGACAGGAGAAGCACCTGAAGTGCGCGGCACTGGGATTGGTCGGAACTGGTGAGGGCGACGAACTGCTGAAGCAGGCTCAGCAGTTTTATGATCGAATTGGTTCAACACACAAGCACCTCAAGGTCTTCACACCTCAAGAGGACGGCTCCGATGACCACTGCCAGTTGGATAACCGCGCACGTGCCAACCAAGTGATCTTCGATTGGCTGAATCAAACGTTTAATTACCACTATCCATCTCCGTAAGGAGGAAACCTGACATGAATAAGCAATTTCAAGACCGCGTTGCGTTTATCACAGGCGGTGGGTCCGGTATCGGCGCGGCGACAGCACTGGCGTTTGCACAACTTGGAGCATTGGTGGGAATTGCTGACATCAATGATGAGGGTGGACAAAGCATCGTCGCTCAGATCGAGCGCAACGGCGGGCAAGCTGTCTATTTCAACACCGATATCACACAGCCAGATCAAATCGGGCGGGCGATTGAGGAAACAGTACAGCGGTTTGGGCGATTGGACTACGCCTGCAATAGTGCCGGAGTCGGAGGCAAGAACGCTTTTGCTGCGGAGGCCACTATCGAGAACTGGGATTGGGTCATAGCCGTCAACCTGCACGGCATTTTCGCGAGTATGCAAGCACAGATTCAGCAAATGCAAAAACAAGGAACAGGAGGTGCTATTGTCAACATTGCCTCCGGCGCGGCTTATATTGGTTTGCCTCATAGTACCGCCTACACGACCAGTAAACATGCGGTGGTCGCACTCACCAGAGCGGCAGCAGCACAGTACATGCGTGCAGGTATCCGTGTAAACGCTGTCTGTCCCGGTACAACCCGTACCCCCCTGCTCCCCATGACCGCAACGCGCGAAATTTTCTATGAATTTGCGGTTCCGCTCAAACGGGTTGCAGAGCCGAAAGAATTGGCAGAGGCAGTTCTTTGGCTTTGTAGGAATGAAGCGATTAACGGCTTGAGCCTGATTGTTGATGGCGGTGCTCTGGCAGGTCCGCGCTCAATGAATTTCTCGATGCAAAAATTAGTCGAATTAGCCTATAAGGTTGGTACTGCTGCGCTGAAGGATCAGTTTAGAAACATCCTTGGGAAAGCGAGGTGAACACATGATGATGCAAGGGCACACTGCACTGGTGATTGGCGATGAGAGCGAACTTGGTCAAGTGGTGGCACAGGCATTTGCGGCGCAAGGGGCAACTGTCTACATGGCAGTTTCGCAGGCAAATACTGGAACGACGCTGGAGGGTGTATCTGTTTTACCTGTTGATTTGCTCGATGAATTTTCAATCGAGATGGCGATCAGAACAACGAAACCGTTGAATTATGCTGTCAATCTGATTGTCATGCCGCAAGAAACGCTTCTTATTGCGGAGTTGGATTATTGCCAGTGGACTGCGTTTATCGAACGCTACCTGCGCAGCACCTTTCTCTGCATCAAGCACGAAATTCATGCAATGCTGCCTGACGGAGGAGCGATTGTCAATGTGACGCGCTACTTAGGAGATGCGTCTGAGCCGCTAGGAGGATGTGCAGCTACCGTTCAGGATGGCATACTGGGTTTGGTGCGATCATCCGCATTGGGTTACGCCGGGAATGGTGTACGGGTCAATGTGTTGCGAGCAAACACTGCCAGCACCGCTCTTACCATAGCTGAATTTGCAAAGTGGTTGTGCTCGGACGCTGCTTCATATATCACCGGGCAGGATGCATCAATCGGGTAAAATTCATCATAAACTACGAAAAACTACAAACTGTAACCCATGATCATGAGATACAACTACTGCAACCAACATCCGAACGTGTTTCAGAAATGCACGGGTCTAACCGTCAGCTTGTTTGATGGCTGGTGGATGATGTATTGCCCTTGTATTTGGGAATCATAGAACAGGTCAGTTTCAGCAGCAGTGATGACGACCAGCAGCGTATCTAAGGTTCCTTGATGTTTGAACTAGCCACCGGACATCAAACAAAAGTTCGGAATCGCGACGATAGGGATGGGATCAGCGAGGGCTAAGCGCCGCTCAAGAAAGTCCCAGCCGAGACGAAAGAGGCTCAAATCACGGCGGTCAGAGCGGTCAACCTCGTGCGTGAGCTGGTGGGTGATGACGTGTTCGGCGAAAGCGATCAGCCACAGATAGAGCAAACACACCGCCAGCGTCAGACGGGACAGGCGTAGAAAATGGCGCAGGTGGCTGGCTTCGAGGTCGAAACCGTGTTTTTTCATGTCCCCGAACATTTCCTCAATCCACATGCGGCGACGATAGAGGCGCAGGGTCGCACGCGGGTCAAGCAGGTTGGTCGCCAGATACCAGGGACGCGCTTCGCCCGGTTGCCAGAACAAGACCAGGTGAGTGGGATAGGGACTGGCTTGCGTCAAAAGCAAGCGTCCCATCCAGACCAGCTGACCTTTCACCAGCGGCAAGGCATCAATCCGCTGCCAGCGTCCCGTGCCCCGCAGCATGACCAGATGATCACCCGGTTGCCGCAGTGCGTAATCCCACTGCCAGAAGCGCAGGTTTTCCACCAGTAGTGGATGTCCAAACTCACTGTCGCCGACCACACTTACCTTCCCCGCCCGCGGCAGCAGGCGACGAACGTAATCCAACAGTTTCACTTGCGTGGCGGTACTGCTGTGTCCACGACTGCCCAACAGCCACGTCCAGGCAATCGGCAAGCTGCGGCGTTGATACGCCACGCTCACCATCACCAGCCGAAAGCCAAAGGCCACTTTGCTGGCGTCGATGATCAAGTGTACCTGTCCACTCTGGGCTGCCGAATACAGCAGCGGCTCGGCAAACGGATGATACCACTCCCGCACCCGCACGGCCGGATTAGCCAGAAAGCGCGTCAACCGCTTGACGATGCTCAACTTCTGCGCGCGGATCGGTGTTTTGCGCGCCACCAGGTTCAACTGCACGTTTCGCGCTTGAAACAGCCCCATCATCAGGAAGATCAAGTTTGTCAGTCGCGTATCACAATCGTCGGGAATACGTTGCAGCAAATAAGCGTGCAAGCTACGATACAGGTGAGGAATGGGTACAGGTGGCATGGTGCTTCTCCAAGTCGGTTTTGTCTCGTGAACTCAACCTTACTTGAAGACGCTGCGCTTTCCAACCCATTTCTCTCGCTCATCTGTTCAGTGTCCGGTGGCTAGATGTTTGAACTTGTTGTACTCTGATAATCATGGAGACATTGCGGTTGTGGTCACGATCAACTGCAAAATTGCACGGTGGCGCTGTTCCACCTGTGGCACCGAATAGCGTATGGGTTCCAGCTATGGTGAACCCAGAGTATAATCGTTTCAATTGATGCAGAGCCGAAAGAGGTGAGGATGATTGCACTGCCCGAAACTGTTGTCCTGCCGCTGAAGATGGATGAATATGGTATGATCCGTATGAGCGGCACACGGGTGACGCTGGATACGGTGATTGCCTGCTATCATCAGGGTGACAGCCCCGAAGCGATCCACGAAGGCTTTGACGTGCTGCCCCTGAACGACATTTATACGGTCATCGCCTACTACCTGGCGAATCGGGATGAACTCGACGCTTATTTAAAACGTGGGCAGGAAGAAGCTGAACTGCTGCGTGAGGAGTGGGAAGCAAGTTATACACCGGAGCAAAAGGCGTTCAATGAGCGGATTCGTCAACTGGCTGAAGAAAAACGCCGCGAACGGAATGGATAAATGCGCTTTGCTGCCGATGAAAACTTCGATGGGCGCATTCTTGACGGTCTTCGCGCCCGAATGCCCGATCTGGACATTGTGCGTGTTCAGGATACCGAAATGTACAAATCGCCTGATGATAAGCTACTCGCATGGCTGGCAGAGGAAGGGCGCATTTTGCTGACGCATGATGTCCGAACGATGCCCCGTTTTGTCTTCGAGCGTTTGCGTGCTGGTCTGCCTGTCCCTGGGGTGATTGAGGTGCATAAGGAGGATGCTTCGATTGGCGCATTGATTGATGACCTCGAAGTGGCTATCGGCGCAGGTACGCCAGAGGATTTCGAGAATCAGGTGAAAT
>CAZQIJ010000186.1:0-8614 GCA_964592955.1 uncultured Anaerolineaceae bacterium | reverse complement strand
AGGGGCAACCGACACAGGTTCGCCCAGGGTGGGTAGGGGGTGGGGGACGACACGCGCGTCGTCCCCGGAAACACGCACCCTGCCCCACAGCCCGAATGCACCCCTCACCCGATTTCCGGTTGTGATTTCGGCCATACTTACGTTACAATTCACGCGGTTCCGTCGTCTATGGAGTGCTTTTCTTATGAATCTCATTGATGCGTTTTTCCAGCTCATGGGCCAGCTTCTCACCAGCCCGGTCATGGTGGTTATCATCATCCTCGATATCCTTGCGGTGATCTTCGTGATGAGTATTGGTGGCCGGCACGATGCCCATACCGAGATTCGGCAGGCCAACGAGTCTCAGGCTGTGCAGCGCCTGCGCGCCAAATACGCGATCCGTCCTAAAGCCGAAAGCGAAATGACCCCGGAAACGGTGGTGACCGCCACCCGCGAAGAGGTCGAGGGCGTGCTGCAAGACGCTTTTGAACCGAAGTCGGAACAGGGTTAGGCCACAGCGCCGGGAAGCCGCGTGTGCATCCCGCGCCGCCATTAACCTCTGATGAGTTCCAAACGCTACCCGGCATCATCCAACTCGAAAGGAACGCCATTATGTCCAGCGACCCCTTGCTGCAAGACCTGAGGAGCAAAGATCCCGGTATCCGGCTGGCCGCCGTCGAAGCGGCAGCGGCTGCACGTTACCAGGCTGCCGTTCCGGCGCTGCTGCTGCTGCTGCAAGACCCGGACGCAAGCGTGCGCGCGGCAAGTGCAGACGCATTGGGCGTGATGCAGGTTGGGGAAGCGGTGAATGGCCTCACGCTGCTGCTGGGAGATCCTGAAAGCCGGGTGCGCGCGGCAGCCATCAGCGCGCTGCGCCACATCGGCAGCGAAGCCGCCCTGGACGCGCTGGCGCGTACCCCCATCGTCGCAATCGATGAAGGCGATGACGTTCGGGCGACCCTGCGCATCCCCCGCGACGACTTCTGGAAGGACGATCCTACCCTGCTGCTGGCCCCCAAACGCGCACAGGCCGCCGTCCCCGCCATCGTCGTGCCGGTTGCGCCGCAAATCGAAGCGCAGAGCCTGCCGCAGGCGCACGAAGTTCAGTTCTCTGCCTATTTTCCCAGCGAGGCCGAACCCCAGCGCTGGCTGGCCATGAATGCTTACATCTTTAAGGCGTTTGCCGCAGAAGCCGTCATCGCAGACGCCCAGAGACTTCTGGGTGGCCAGGTGAAGACGCTGCGCCGTCTGCTTCAGGCTTCGCAGCAGGGTATCCCGTCTGGCACCGTCGTCACGGCCACTCCCCACCTCCCCGGCGTACAGTTCAACCCGCCTCACGACAGCATCGCCTTCTATGAGGATTGGCAGCGTTTCAATTTCAAGCTGCGCGTGGTGGATGCACCGCTGAATCAGGCCGTTAACGGCAGCCTGACCTTCACCGTCGAAGGCGTGATCGTCTCCACCATTCCGCTTTCCGTCTACGTTACAGATGCCAGCACCGCCAGCACGATGGTCGCCATGACCCAGAAGCTCTACAAAGCCATCTTCTGCAGCTACAGCCACCAGGATTCCGCGGTGGTTGAGCGGGTGGAGGCCGCATACCAGGCCCTTGGGTTCGATTTCCTGCGCGATGTCCGCACGCTCAAAAGCGGTCAGGACTGGGATGATGCGCTCTATGCGCTCATCGAGAAGGCCGATATCTTCCAGTTGTTCTGGTCTCAGGCTGCCGCCCACTCAGAGTATGTGGAGCGCGAATGGCGGCATGCGCTCACCCTCAAACGCGAAGAAAACAGCTTCATTCGCCCCGTCTACTGGCAGCAGCCTATGCCACCCGCACCCAGAGACCTCGCCCACATCCATTTTGCCTACGAACCGGAACTTGCCGAAGAGTAGGCGCGCCGCTGGCATGACCTTACCCCTGGCCGCTGCCGCACACGCGCTGTGAGCAAAGGGGTGAGCTTCAGCCAGGCCGCTGCCCAACCCGCCCAACCCCAGTTTTCCCCAAATCCCCAGTTGTGTGTTACAGTCTTCATCTTCACACTGCGCGCTCTGGAGTCCTGAAATGAATCGCGAATATCACAAATGGTACAGCTCACACCTGAACCGCGACATGGAGCTGCTGGTCTTTGGCCACGCGGGGGCCAAGGTGCTGGTGTTCCCCACATCGCAGGGGCGTTTTTACGAGTGGGAAGATCGCGGCATGATCAACCTCTTTCGCTGGCAGGTCGATAACGGCTGGCTTCAGTTTTACTGTGTGGACAGCGTGGACGCCGAAAGCTGGTACGCGCGCTGGGCACACCCCGGCGGGCGCGCCTACCGTCACACCCTCTACGACGCCTACCTGTATCACGAAGTGGTGCCCCTGATGACGCTGAAGAACGCGAACCCGTTTCTCATCACCCTGGGTGCCAGCTTCGGCGCGTACCACGCCATGAATTTCGGGCTGAAGCATCCCGATGTAACCCACCGCATTATCGGACTCAGCGGGGTCTATAACATCGGCTGGTGGGCGGATGGTTTCAACGGCGAACACGTCTACTTTAACAACCCGGTGCAGTACATTCAGCACGAGCACGAAGCAGGCCGCCTGAACCTGCTGCGCCGTCTGGACATTATCATGGCCACCGGGCGCGAAGACCGCCTCATTCACAGCGCCCGCGAAATGTCCCGCGTGCTGTGGGGCAAAGGGATCGGCAACGCGCTGCGCGAATGGGATGGGTGGTCCCACGACTGGCCCTACTGGCAGAAGATGGTTACTCTCTATATCAGCGGGCATGATTAATTCAGGCAAGTTGCCCAAACGTCAGTTTTTGCACACCGGGATATAATTCGTCATGTTTTGAAACAGAGGGCGCTTCAGGTCGCCCTCTGGCTGTAATTACACTTTTTTTAACCTGACTTTTTCTGTGAGGACGCGATGACATCCGATACCAATACATCCGTAAAGGTTGGTCTGTTTGTGGGGCGCGAATGGTCATGGCCGCCCGCGTTTATTGAGGAAGTCAACCGTCGCAACCAGGGGGTAACTGCCGAATACGTGAAGGTCGGCGGTACACGCATGAATGAAGCGGTGGATTACCGTGTGATCGTAGACCGCATTTCCCACGAAGTCCCCTATTACCGCACCTACCTGAAGAACGCGGCGCTGCAGGGGGTCAAGGTCATCAACGATCCCTTCATGTGGACGGCGGACGACAAGTTCTTTGGCGCGTCGCTCATCACGCGCCTGGGCCTGGTGTCTCCGCGCACGGTGGTGCTGCCCAACCGCCACTATGTGCCCGGCATCAGCCCCACCGAAAGCCTGCGCAACCTCGTCTACCCGGTGGATTGGCACAGCCTTGTCGAGCAGGTCGGCGGGTTCCCGGTGGTGCTCAAAGATGCGCACGGCGGCGGCTGGCGCGATGTCTACATCGTCCACACCATGGATGAACTGCTCTACCGCTACAACGAAAGCGGCCTGCTGACGATGATCATCCAGGAATTCATCCGCTGGGAAAACTATGCCCGTGTGATGTGCCTGGGGCAGCAAGACGTTTATGTGATGAAGTACGAACCGGGCCAGCACGGGCGCGCCCATTACTACGAAAAGCACGACTTTGCGCCCGAACTCTACGACAGCATCGTCCACGCCTCCATCACCCTCTGCCGCGCCTTCGGGTATGATATGAACACCTGCGAGTTTGCCATCCGCGACGGCGTCCCCTATGCAATCGATTTCATGAACCCCGCGCCAGATATGGACATCAATTCCCTGGGCCGTATTCACTTCGAGTGGATGGTCACACACATGGCGGATCTCGTGATCCGGTTGGCGCACAGCAGCGAAGCCACGCGCGACCGGTATTACTGGGCAAAACTCATCCCAAGTCCGGATTCAGTAGAAGCGGATATAACATGATTCAGGAAGCAATCAATTGTTACCATGACCTCCTGACCGAGCAGCTTGCCCTCGAAATGCATGGCGTGCTGCGCGAGCAATCGCGCAACCGTCGCCTGCTGTTCGGGGATGTGCCCCTGTGCCGCGTGCTGCGCCCGCATTTCTACCTGCCCGACCAATGGCGCTACCTCAAAGAGCGCACCGAACTCGTGCTTCAGGCGTTTATGCAGGCCCATGTGGCCTGCGTGGAAGATCCCGCACTCCGCGCACAGCTCGACCTGGAACCTTACGAGGAAGAGATGCTGGCGGTGGACCTGGCGGCGGGCATTCGCGCGCCCTGGTCTTCCTCGCGCCTGGATTCGTTCTACAATGCCGATACCGGCTACCTGGCATTCGTGGAGTACAACGCCGAAACCCCGGCTGGCATCGGCTATGGCGACCAGCTCACAGAGCTCTTCATGGAAATGGAAATTATGCGCCAGTTCCAGGCGTACTACCGTGTGACCCCGTTTTTCGGCATGCCGAATCTCGTGGAGGTGCTTCAGCGCGCATGGACGGATTGGGGCGGGCAGGGCATCCCGCAAATCGCCATCGCAGACTGGCGCGAAGTCCCCACGCTCAGCGAGCACGAAATCAGCCGCGTTTACTTTGAGCACAACGGCAACAAAGCGCTTTTGTGCGACCCGCGCGAGATGGAGTATCGTAACGGCAGCCTGTGGGCGGGGGATTTTCGCGTGGATATGATCTACAAGCGCGTGCTCATCAGCGAACTGGTGGAGCGCCTGGGCATGGAGTCGGACATGGTGCGCGCCGTGCGCGACCGCGCCGTCTTCCTCACAAATTCGTTCAGCGCCAAGCTGATGGCCAAGAAAGCCAGCCTCGCCCTGCTCAGCGATGACGCCAACGCGCACCTGTTCACGCCTGCCCAACGGGACGCCATCGCCCAGCACATCCCCTGGACGCGCCGCGTGGCAGATCGCAAAACGCGCTACCAGGGCCGCGATATTGACCTGCTGGAATTCATCGAGCGCAACCAGCAGCGCCTGGTCCTTAAGCCCAACGACGATTACGGCGGTCATGGCGTGGTCATCGGTTGGGCGGTGAGCGCAGACGAATGGACAGCCACGCTGAAGAAAGCGCTGGCCGCGCCCTACGTCGTCCAGGAGCGCGTCGAGATCAGGCAGCGCGATTTCCCGATGGTCATCGATGGCCATCTGGATATCAGCCCGCGCTATGTCGATGCCGACCCCTATGTCTTCTATGGCGAGACGGTGGGCGGGTGCCTCACGCGCTTATCCGGCGCGGCGCTGCTCAACGTCACAGCGGGCGCGGGGTCGGTGGTGCCCATGTTCGTCGTAGAAAAGCGGTGATTCTTCCCACACATGCGACGGTACACTGAGTCCGCCAGGTGCGGATGTGTGGCGAGGGGGGACGCCATCGAACGCTGCCACCGGGTTACTGACGCTGTGCCGGTGGGTATTACCCCTCGCCACGTGCCGAAAACCGCCGCACGTTGAACGGTACGCGCGCAGGCACTGCCCGGCAGGGCAGAAGTAACGCGCTGCAACGAGCGGTTCAGGTCAGGCATCGCACATGGGACCTGAGGCGCGATCTTCTGGTGTCCCTGGTGACCTGGGGGTTCATGTCCGCCAGACGCGCCCGGCACTCAGCGCCCACGCTCAGCCGTATCGCACGCCGTACACTGCACGCTGCTAACCGGCGCACCATCGACCAGCGCCGCGAACCAGTCCCGAAACCGCACGCCCTCGACTGCGTAGGTGTAGAAATCGTCGCGCGTCAGGATCATGTGCTCTGCGCCGCCCGCCACAAAGGTGTGAAAATTGGCGTAGTCGGCAAGTGCTGCCTGCTGCGCGGCCATCGCGTCTGACCAGTCACCCGGCAGCCCGATCAGATCGTGGAACGTGATCTGGCCGCGATCAAAGGCGGCGGAATACTGCGCGAACTGCACATCGGGGTAGGCCGTCAGCAGCGCCTCATAATACGTCAGCAGCGTGAATGTGCGTGGGTCACGCGCGCGCACGGCCTCAAGCTGCGTGGGCAGATTATCGTAGCTGCCCCAGCTTTCTAACACCGTCCACCCTTCCGGCAGAATGCCCGTCGCGGCGTCGGAAACCTGCACAATCCGCGCCTCTGGATACTGCGCCACGATTGCGGGCAGGTGAAACAGCGACCCATAGCCGCCCGCGCTCGACCCCAGCACCCTTACCGTTTCCGGTTTCGCATAGTTGGCATAAACCCAGTCCAGCGCAGCGGTCGCGTTCAGGTTGCCGCGATGCGCCACCGTGAAATCGCCATAACGCACGGCAGCGTTCCCGCTGTGAACGTCGCCGCTGCAATACGGGATAAACAGCATGGTATCGTCGGCCAGCGGGTTATCTGCATTCGCCGCATCAAAAATGCCAGCGTCTTCGATTTCGTCCTCAGCCGAACCCACCGCAGGATCGTAGAAGGGCTGCCCGGCAAGGCAGGTCAGCGCGTTCCAGCAGGCACCGCCGTGCTGAAAGTAGATCGTCAGGCGCTGCGGGTCACCGGGGCGCACGAAGAACTGATAAGGGGTATTGCGGGCGCAGGTGGCTGCCCCGCCAGGTACCAGCGTGTTCCACCCCGCGCTGAGCGTATCTGCCGCAGGCAGTGACTCCTGCGCGGCAGTCGTAAGTGGAGCCAGGAAAAGCAAGACCATGACAACATGTTTCCAGAAAACTGACATCGTTCCCCGCACCTGATTACCGCCAAAACACCGCGAGGAGTGTAGCGCGGGTTTGCGGTGCAATCAATTGCCGGGATTTAACCGCCCAGGGCGCGGCCCGCGGGCACGATGTATCGTGCGCCAATTTAACCCCGCCCGCGTGGGAAACGTTGATTGGTGCGCGGGGTTGATGGGTTGGATTGCTGCGGCGCAGGGCCGCTGCCGCCCGGCTGTGAACGCCCGCCCTGCCCCTGCTGCAGCGTCTCGTGGTACACCGACAGGTAATTGTTGATCTCTTCGCGGCGGCGGCGTTCCTCTGCCTCAATCGCCAGCGTCCGGGCGCGATCCTGCCTGCGGGCGATTTCGGCCTGAATCTCGCGCGGATTCGGCACAAATTCCAGCACCTTGGGCACGTTGTCCCCCAGCAGCGCGATGCGCACATCGCCATAACCGAAGAGCGTGGGCAGCAGCCCGCGCACCTGTGAGGTGATGCTGTCTACCCGGTTGAGGACAATTTTGTCGTCTTCGTCCTGCATCCACAACGGACGGCGGTGGATGATGCTGGCGTGGGTGTCGCTGATCACGTAATAATCGTTGCGCCAGTCCCAGTCCGAGAAGTAGAACCACAGCGCGCCAAACAGCAGCAGCGCCATGCACAGCGCCGGAACCATCGGCCCAAGCGCGTTCACGTTGGGGGCGGCCAGCCACAGCGCCAACAGAATCAGCGTGGCCAGCAGCAGCAGCCCCGGCAGGAACACCCCGCGCAGCCAGCGCAGCCAGTGCTTGCGGTAGACGGTGTGTCCCTCTGCATTCAGAAAGCGTGTCCGCAGCAGGCCGCGCTGCTCGCCTGTGGCCGCCGCCGTGCCTGTGGCCGCCGCTGTGCCGGTAGTGTGCGCCGCTGCCTGCGCCGCTGCCTGTGCCGCGCCAGGGTTCAGAATCCGCTCCACGTCTGCGCGCACCTGGTTGAGGTCTGAACTGGGGCCTTCAGCAGGCGTGAGGCCGCCGCGCATCTCGAAGATCAGCTCCTGGGTGGCATCCGGGTTCGGGATAAAGTCGAGGATCACCGTGCCGCCTGCCCCCGCCGTCTTGATGAGGATGTCACCGTAATTGAAGAGGCGCGCGAACGGGTCCGCCGCCGGGAAATCTGCGCTGATCGACTGAATACTGTTCAGCGGGATATCACTCACGTAGGTGTCGGGCGGCAGCAGCGTGATTTCGCGCCGCACCAACCGCTTGTCGGTGAGGATGAGCAGATCGTTGCGCCACTCCACATACAGATAAGCGATGAGCGCCCCCGGCGCACCCAGCAGCAGCACCAGCATCAGCCAGCGGACGGTTTCCAGCGTGACGATAGTCGAGAGCACGAAGATCAGCACGGCTGCCAGCGCTGCCTTCCAGATCTGGCGCGCGAATGACCACCAGTGCCGCCGGTACTGCGTGATGTACGCCTCGTCGCTGCGCTGCTCCGCAAAGACCTGCTCTGCCCCAAGCGCCACGGCCACCGGGGGCGTGGCGGCGGCGGCAGGCGGACCTGCGGGCACACGCTGCATGGGCAGGCGTGATCCGGCGTGCGGGTCGGCTGGCACAGGCGGCGCGCCTGCGGCCTGCGCTTCATCCTGCACGCGCGGCGAACGGAATCCAGACCCCACCGGCGTCCCCGGCAGCGCGCTGCTTACCGGCGGCTGTATGGCGGTGGGGGCGGGGCGCGCCGTCAGCGGCATGGTGGGCCTGCCGGGTTCGGTGGATGGGCGCGGCGCGGCGGGACGGGCTGGCGCAGGGGGTGGGGCGGGGCGGGGCGCCCCCCCACGACCGCAGCGAGCGTGCGTCGGTGAGCTCGCACGCGAGCGGCGTCAGCTCGCCGCCGCGATGCTGTGCGCCGGCCTCGCGCGCCTGACCCGCCGAGCGCGCGGTGCCGAGCACGTGCGCCCCGCGGAGCCGGAGCACGCGCATCGTCTCTTCCCCGAGACCGGAGCTCACGCCGGTCACCAGCACGTGCTTGCCGCGCAGATCGAGCCCCGCCGTCGCGTCCTCGGCCGAGCCGAGTCCGCCTC
>CAZQIJ010000185.1:0-8680 GCA_964592955.1 uncultured Anaerolineaceae bacterium | reverse complement strand
CTCATATACCGACAGGCATTGTCGTCGAATGCCAGGACGAACGCAGCCAGTTGCAGAACCGCATTCGCGCCAAACAGATTCTGGTGAACCGCCTGTATGAAATGGAGCTGGAACGCCAGCGCAGCGAGCGCGAGGCAGAGCGCCGTTCTCAGGTGGGTTCTGGCGACCGCTCAGAAAAAATCCGCACCTACAATTATCCGCAGAACCGTGTCACCGATCACCGCATCAACCTGACCAGTTACAACCTGGGGGCGGTGGTGGACGGTGATCTCGACGAGTTCATTGATGAGCTGGCGACCCGTGAACAGGCTGAGCGTCTCGCATATGGCGGGTAAACGGGCGCAGGCGGGCATATGACGACGATCAGGGATGTGCTGGCGCAGGCCAGACAGCGGATCAAATCGCCATCTGCCAGCCTGGATGCGCAGCTTTTGCTGTGCGAGGTGCTGCATGTGGAGCGCTCACACGTGATTGCCTACCCAGAGCGCGTTCTGACGGCGGGCGAGGCAGCGCAGTATGAGGGGCTGGTGGCACGGCGTGCCTCTGGCGAACCCATCGCGTATATCCTCGGCAGGCGCGCCTTCTATGACCGTGAATTCCGGGTAACACCGGCGGTGCTCATTCCACGCCCTGAAACCGAAGACCTGCTGCAGATGGCGCTGGATATTGCGGCTGTGCGGCGCATTGGCGCTGTTGTGGATGTGGGCACAGGCAGCGGCGCGCTGGCGGTAACCTTCGCCGCGCATCACCCCAATGTGGCAGTCTATGCGGTAGATATCAGCCGCGATGCGCTGGCGGTCGCACGGCAGAACGCAGACGCTGCCGGGGTGACGATCCGGTTTATGGAGGGTGACCTGCTTGAGCCGCTGGCTGCGTGTGATGTGCAGGTCGATGTGGTCATGGCCAATCTGCCGTACATTGCCCATGATGACCTGGACTCGCTGGAGGTCAGCCGTTTTGAGCCGCTGCTTGCGTTGGATGGCGGGCCGGACGGGCTGTCCCTCGTCCGGCGGCTGCTGGACCAGTCTGAGTCGGTGAGCAGGCCAGGCACGGAATTGCTGCTCGAAATCGGCGCGGATCAGGGAGCAGCGGCGCTGGCGCTGGGAAGCGGTCACGGGGCAGCCCGCATCTACAAGGATCTGGCTGGCCATGACCGCATCCTGCGGGTGACACTGGGCGATGTGCCTATGGACGCGCGCTGAGGGTAAGTGGAATGTCGATTTCCTGCCCATCGCGCAGGACGCGCAGGGTAATGGTATCGCCTGGGCGGGTTTCGCGTGCCAGGAAAGCGATGAGATCGTTCATGCCCTGCAATTCACGCCCGTTAGCGGCGAGAATAATGTCAGCCTCCTGAAGGTCAACGTTTCCGCTCTCCAGGCGGCGGCCACCGCGCAGCCCCGAATTGGCCGCGGGACTGCCCGGCAGCACTTCCGCTACCACAACGCCGCGTGTGTTGTTCGGAAGACCGGCGTCTTCCATCAGGTCCAGCGACACCGAAACACCGCTGATGCCGATGTAGCTGTAAGAAACCTCACCATTGGCGATAAGCTCCGCAGTGATGCGTGCCACCAGGTCACTGGGGATGGCGAAGCCGATGCCGGAATTTGCCCCAGTTTCGGTGCGGATCTGCGCATTCATACCTACCACTTCACCTCTGAGGTTAAGCAGGGGGCCGCCGCTGTTGCCGGGGTTAATGGGCGCGTCTGTCTGAATCACACCACCGATGCTGTACCCCTGGTTCAATCCATCAATGACGCGCGACAGTGCGCTGACAATGCCTGCCGTCATCGTCCAGCGCTGGCCAAAGGGGCTGCCAATGGCTACAACGGTCTGCCCGATAACGAGATTGTCTGACGAACCAAAACGCACCGGAAACAGGCGCTCTACCGGCACGTCGCAAACGCGCACGACGGCAAGATCTGAGTCCGGATCCAGGCCGACCACCGACCCTCGCGCAATCGTGCCATCCAGAAAGTTCACGACAATGTCAGTAGCGCCTTCCACCACATGGAAGTTGGTGGCGATATTGCCGTCCTTATCCAGCACGAAGCCAGACCCGGAACCCGGCCCGAAATTACTGAAGACGCTGATGGACACGACCGACGGACTCACCGTGCTGTACACCTGAGCCAGGGTTTGTTCAACGGGTGTCAGTTGGGCGATGAGCGGTTCCTGATTCTGGGTACGGTCAATAACCTGGTCAGCGCCGTCGAGCGCCACAAACGAGGTGCCGGTTTCTGCACGCAGCGAAAAAACGTTGGTTCCCAAAAGAAAGCCGACCGCAGTAAACATCACGGCAGTGGCAAGCAGCAGCACAGTCGCTGCGAATCTTCTGAACATGTCAACATCTCCATCCATCAATTATCGGTGTTCGATGACCTGTAAACAGTGTACAGCCAGCTCAGGTCCTTGTCGATGAAAGGATGCTCAGGGATAGCAGGAACACGACGATAAATGACGCCTGGTTACTGCCATGCACCGGCAGCAGCAACTTCCCCCAACCCGCGTTACTATGCTCTACACGTCGGGGAAAAGTACGGGTATAATCATATGCTGTTGGCGTATGCGCGCTCGCTGGCCTCACATTCACAGTGGGATGCCCGCACCACCCAACCGAAATGCCCCCGTAGCTCAGAGGACAGAGCAGAGGTTTCCTAAACCTTGTGCGCAGGTTCGAGTCCTGCCGGGGGCACTCGTCGCTGATGCGATGCCCATTTCAACGCCTCACCCACATCCCACGTATTTCCGTCTGCGTCATTACCCTGCGCCGCTTCGTAACAGATTCCAGGTAGAAAAAAGGGGACATTTAAGGTAACTTTAAGGCGCACGATTACTACCCGAGGTACCCATGCCGGTCTTCAGAATTGAAGTACACGCGACCACGCAAGAGTCAGACGCGCGCCTGGTCAGCGCGGCGGACGGAATTGCCGCAGTGACGGCGTGCCGCACAACACGCCTGTTCTTTCTCGAAACATCGGATACAGAGCGTATCGCCCAGGCGGACATTGAGAAGATTGCGGCACCCCTGCTCTGCGACCCAATTACCGAAACCTACACCATTGGCGCATCGCCCGTCAGCGTTTCCACGGTTGAAGTGACCTTCTTTCCCGGCGTAACCGATCCGGTTGCAGAAAACCTGGTGCGGGTGGCGAAATTGGCGGGTATCCCCCTAACGCGCGCAGCGACCGGCACACGCTACGAGGTCGATGGTCAGGTGACCCATGCATCCCTGCGGCGGCTTGCCGTAGAAGTGTTTTCTAACCCGATCATTCAGCGCCATGTCCTCAACGAAACGATCAGCGCGCCCTTCATCGCGTACCAGCAGGCCGACGATACCGTCGAAACCATCCCGCTGTGCAAAGCCGATGACGCAGGTCTGATGGCACTCAGCCGTGATCGGCGGTTGTCGCTTGACCTCCACGAGATGCGCGCCATTCGCGATTACTTCGAGGGTGAAGGTCGGGAGCCGACCGACGCCGAACTGGAGATGCTGGCGCAGACCTGGAGCGAGCACTGTGTGCATAAGACGTTTAAGGCCCAGGTCACCTACACCGGCCCGGCACATGGGGCCTCTCCCCACAGCGCCGCCACCGAGCAGCACATCAACGGGCTGCTGCGCACCTATATTCGCGCTGCGACCGAACAGCTCGCCAAGCCCTGGGTCTATTCCGCGTTTGTCGATAACGCAGGGATCGTTCGTTTCGATGATACCTGGGATCTGGCGTTCAAAGTTGAAACGCACAACCGTCCTTCTGCCCTGGAGCCGTTCGGCGGAGCCAGTACCGGCGTGGGGGGTGTGATCCGCGATGTGCTGGGTGTCAGTGCGCGCCCCATCGCCAATACAGACGTGCTGTGCTTTGGGCTGCCGAATGCCGCAAACCCGCCAGAAAACGTGCTGCATCCGCGCCGCATCGCGCAGGGGGTAATCGCCGGAATCGAGGATTACGGCAACAAGATGGGAATCCCTACCGTAAACGGCGCGATTCACTATCACCCTGGCTACACCGCCAACCCGCTCGTCTTTTGCGGGTGTTTGGGTCTGCTGCCGCACGGTGCGCATCGCACCACCGCCCAGGCCGGTGATCTGATCGTCGTCATCGGCGGGCATACCGGGCGCGACGGACTGCGCGGGGCGACGTTCAGCAGCATGGAACTGGATTCGACCAGCAGCAGTGTGAGCAGCGGCGCAGTGCAGATCGGCAACCCAATCATCGAGAAGCAGGTGCAGGAAGCGGTGCTGCGCGCGCGCGATGCCGGTCTCTACACTGCCATTACCGACTGCGGCGCGGGTGGGTTGTCGTCTGCCGTCGGGGAGATGGGGGCAGAGATCGGCGCAGAAGTCTTTCTGGAACGAGTCCCCCTCAAATATCCCGGCCTGCGTCCGTGGGAAATCTGGTTGAGCGAAGCGCAGGAACGGATGGTGCTGGCCGTACCTCCTCAGCACTGGGAAGCCGTCCAGCAGATTTGCGCGAGCCAGGATATCCAGGCCGTAGCCATCGGTACCTTTGAGCCAACCGGACGCCTCACCCTGCGCTACAACAGTAAACTGGTGGGCGATGTTGCGATGGCTTTCCTCCACGATGGCCTCCCGCAGCGCAAGCTTGAGGCGGTATGGTCTGCGCCAACCCCTGTAGTGACTCCGCGACCGGCGGTCGAAGACCTGGCGCATACGCTGCTGGGGCTGCTGGCGCTCCCTACCATTCGCAGCAAGGAAGATATCATTCGCAGGTACGATCACGAGGTGCAGGGTGGGACGGCGGTCAGGCCGATGGTCGGGGTGGATGCTGCCGGACCAGGAGACGCGGCAGTGATCGTCCCGCAGCACACCCCGCAACCGGGCCAGCCCGTCCGTGGCGCTGCGCTGTCCAATGGTCTGTGCCCCACCTACGGCGAACTTGACCCCTATGCGATGGCGTGGGCGGCGGTCGATGAAGCGCTGCGCAACTGTGTGGCCGTTGGCGCTGATCCTGATTACATCGCTATCCTGGATAACTTCTGCTGGGGAAACACCAATTTGCCAGATCGCATGGGCGCGCTCGTGCGCTGCGCGCAGGGGTGCTACGACGCGGCCCTGGCGTATGGTGTGCCGTTTATCAGCGGCAAAGACAGCCTCAACAACGAGTATGTGGGCGAGGACGGCCAGCGCCATGCCATTCCCGGCACGCTGGTCATTTCTGCCCTGGGCATTGTGCCAGATGTGACCCAAACCGCCACCAGCGACTTTAAGACGCCCGGAAACTTGCTGTACCTGGTGGGCAATACGCGCGACGAATTCGGCGGCAGCCATTATCATCTGCTGCACGGGCTGCGCGGCGGCACTGTGCCGCAGCCAAACCCCAACCCACTGGAGACGTTGCGCGCGGTTCACAAGGCTATCCAGGCTGGCAGCGTGAGCGCCTGCCACGATGTGAGCGAGGGCGGTCTGGCGGTGGCGCTGGCCGAAATGGCGATAGGCGGACGCCTGGGCGCAGACATCACGCTGCCGCAAGGGGATGCCGCAATCTGGCTCTATGCTGAAAGCACAGGGCGGTTTGTGATGGAGGTCACGCCGCAGCACCGCACGCAGTTTGAGTCGCTGGTGCCGTCTGCGGCATGGATCGGAACGGTGACCGAAGCGCCGGTGCTGCACATCGCGCAGAGTGGGCAAACGCGGCTCATGCTGGAAATCGCCACCCTGGAGCAGGCATGGCGCGGGCATGGCGGCACGCAGGCTGCTGTGGCACCTGCCCCGCGACAGCAGACAAGCGAAAGCGAAGCCTTGTCTGTTCCATTCCTGCACACTGCGCGCCCGCGCGTGCTGATTCTGCATGCCAATGGCAGCAACCGCGACCACGATGCGTTTCTGGCGTGCGAGCTGGCAGGGGGTGCGCCAGAAATTGTCCACGTCAACCAGATCTTCTCAGGCCAGCGGGCGCTGCTGGACTATCACATGCTGGTAATTCCTGGCGGATTTTCGTATGGTGATGATCTGGGTGCCGGGGTGTTGTGGGCATTCGATCTGCGCGAACGCCTGACCGGGCTTGATCAGTTCGTGGCCGATGGCCGCCCTGTGCTGGGGATCTGCAACGGTTTCCAGACGCTGGTTAAGGCCGAACTGCTGCCCGGTCGCGCCTGGAACGATCCGCGCCGTGTAACGCTCACCTACAATGCGCAGCGCCACTTTGAATGCCGCTGGGTGTACCTGGAGCCGAATCCGGCCAGCCCATGCGTGTTTACGCAAGGACTTACCGAACGCATCCACTGCCCGGTTGCGCACGGCGAAGGACGTATTGCCGCCAGCGACGAAACCACGCTGGCAGACCTGCATCGCAATCATCTGATCCCGCTGACCTACTGTGCCGCCGATGGACAACCTGCCGGGTACCCGTTTAATCCGAACGGGTCGGCGCACAACATCGCGGCACTGTGCAACCCGGCGGGCAATGTCTTTGGCCTGATGCCCCACCCGGAAAACCACATCTATCCCTGGCAGCACCCGCGCCGACACCGGGGTGAAAGTGGCATGATGGGGCTTGCACTGTTCCAGAACGGGGTGCGCCATGCTGTGGGGCGGCGCAGCGCGGAACGGAGCCGCTGATGCACGAGCCATTGCCGCACGAAGCCTATTCTCACGACACTTATCTGAACCCGTTCACCTGGCGCTATGGCACTGAGGCCATGCGGCAGGTGTGGTCACAGCACTATCAGCGCCGGTTATGGCGCAGGATCTGGGTCGCACTGGCCGAGGCCCAGCAGGCAGCCGGCCTCGTGAATGCCGAACAGGTGGCGGACCTGCGCGCGCACCAGGATGACATCGACATCGAACGCGCACACGCCATCGAAGCCGAAATCCATCACGATCTGATGGCGGAAGTTCGTACCTATGCCGAACAGTGCAGTGTCGGCGGCGGCATCATTCACCTCGGGGCGACCAGCATGGACATCGAAGACAATGCCGACGCGCTGCGCCTGCGCACCGCCCTTGAACTGGTCATCCAACAGACACACACCCTGCTGCACGAACTCGCGGCACTGGTTCAGCGCGAGGCCGACCATGTCTGTATGGCATTCACGCATTTGCAGCCCGCAGAGCCGACCACAGTCGGATACCGTTTGGCGGGGTATGCGCAGGATCTGCTGCTGGATTACGAGACGCTCATTCGGGTACGGGGTGCGGTGCGCGGCAAGGGCTTTAAGGGCGCTGTGGGCACCGCTGCCTCGTATGCCGAACTGCTGCGCGAAACCGGGCTGAACCCCGCGCAGCTCGAAGCGCAGGTTATGGCAGTGCTCGATCTCTCGCCGCACCTGATCACGACGCAGACTTACCCCCGCCGCCAGGATTGGGATGTTCTCAACGCCCTTTCCGGCCTGGCGCTCACGCTCTACCGCTTTGCGTTTGATGTGCGGATCCTGCAATCTCCGCCGTTTGGGGAATGGGCAGAGCCGTTTGGCCGCAAGCAGGTCGGTTCGTCTGCCATGCCTTTCAAGCGCAACCCGATCAATGCCGAGAATATCGACAGCCTGGCCCGGTTCGTGGCGGCGCTGCCGCGCGTCGCCTGGGATAACAGCGCGCACAATCTGCTTGAGCGTACCCTGGATGATTCTGGCAACCGGCGCATCATCCTGCCGCAGGCATTTCTTGCGGTGGATGAAATCCTGGTCAAGGCGCTGCGGATTGTGAAGGGACTGCAGATTGATGCTGGTGCCGTCCGCCGTAATCTGGAAACCTACGGGGTTTTCGCAGCAACCGAACGCCTGCTGATGGACGCGGCGCGGCACGGCGGAGATCGTCAGGCGCTGCATGAGGTCATCCGGCAGCACAGCCTGGCAGCCTGGGAAACGCTTCGCCACGGGGAGGCCAATCCACTGGCAGACCTGCTGAGCGCAGATCCCTACATCACGTCACTGGTAGATCCGGCGGCGGTGCGTGACCTGCTGCGTGCAGAGGCACACATCGGCGATGCGCCGCAGCGGGCACGCCAGCTTGCACGACACATTGAGGAGACACTGCATGCTCACACGCCAGCAGCTCGTGGATAGCCTGCCCGATGCGCTGCACAACGCGGTGCTTGAGGGGTGGGGAGAGAAAACAGAGGGCAAGGTACGCGATATCTACCTGATGCCCGGTGGCCAGCGGTTGCTCATCACCACAGACCGTGTTTCAGCCTTCGACCGGGTATTGGGCGTGATCCCCTACAAGGGACAGGTGCTGAACCAGCTCAGCCTGTGGTGGTTCGCCCAAACAGGGCACATTGTGCGTAATCATGTTGTCGCTTCACCCGATCCCAACGTCACGATTGCGCGTGAAGCCGAAGCCCTGCCCGTAGAAGTCATCGTGCGCGGTTATATTACAGGCGTGACGAGCACATCCATGTGGACGTTGTATGCCCAGGGCGACCGCGCACCCTATGGGATACCGCTGCCGGATGGCCTGCGCAAGAACGATCCGCTGCCCGAACCCGTGATTACCCCCACCACCAAAGCCACTGGCGGCGCGCACGACGAACGCCTGACGCGGGACGAAATCCTTACGCGCGACCTCGTACCGCCTGCGCTGTGGGAACAGGTCGAAGATGTGGCGGTGCGCCTCTTTAAGGCAGGGCAGCGCGTGGCCGAACACGCCGGGCTGATCCTGGTCGATACGAAATACGAATTTGGCCTGATTGACGGCGAACTTGCGCTGATTGATGAGGTTCACACG
>CAZQIJ010000184.1:0-8693 GCA_964592955.1 uncultured Anaerolineaceae bacterium | reverse complement strand
GATGACGCCAGCCTGATCTGGACACCGGCACTCGGCACGCGCTAAGGCGCTTGCGCTCTAAGGGCGCGCACCTGCGCGCCCGCCGCCGCCCAACCCTACCCCCTCTCTCCAACGCTTCGTTGGGGAGAGGGAGTCAGGGTGCGGGCAAACCGCCGCAACCTTCGCCGCGCCGCCCCCACTTAATCCAGCAGGCCAGGGTCACGCGGCAGCCGCACGATAAAACGCGTGCTTCCCGGCTCTGAACGCACTTCGACCGTGCCCTTGTGCTGGTCAATGATGCGATACGTGATATCCAGACCCAGCCCCGTCCCCTCGCCAATCCCTTTAGTCGTGAAGAACGGTTCATAAATGCGCCCCAGGATCTCCGGCGGGATGCCTGCGCCGTTATCGTTGATTTCGACCATCACATAATCGTTTTCGCAGCGCGTGACGATGCGCAGCAGCGGGTTTTCGCGCCCCTTCAGCGCGTCGATGGCGTTATCGATCAGGTTCGTCCACACCTGGTTCAGTTCGCCGCCGCGCGCCAGGATGCGCGGCATTTCCGGGTCATATTCCCGCGAGACCTCGATATGCTTGAGCTTGTGGTTGAGGATCTTCAGCGTGTTGTCCAGCCCCTTCTGCAGGTCAACCTCCTGCAGCGGAGCCTGATCCATGTAGGTGTATTCCTTGACGGCAGACACCAGATCAGAGATGCGCCGCGAACTCTGGTCGATCTCGTCCAGCACTGCCGCCACGCTCAGCGAGCGGCACATCCATTCCAGGATCCGGGGCGCGTCTGGCAGCGCTGCCACCAGCGTGTGCAGTTCCGGCAGCGTGGCACCCGCCCCCACAAAGACCGGTGCCATATCCCACGCATTGGCCAGCCCCAGGCCGTCCAGCCAGTCTGCAATCTCGTCCTCGGCGTCGCTGCGCTGCATGGGCGTCAGGTAGACCGGTTCGGCGGCTTTGTTCAGGGCATCGTGCTGAAGCGCCTGCAGCGTGACGATCTGCGCCGGGGTAAGGTTCAGCGTGTTCAGCTTCAGGGTGAAAGCCTGCAGGTCAGGCAGCGCCTCGCGCAGCACCACCGCAGAGCGCCGCATCGCCGCCGCCGGATTGTTCAGTTCGTGCGCTAACCCCGCCGAAAATTTCCCCAGCGCCGCCATTTTTTCCTGCTGCTTCATCGTGGTGGCAACGCCAGCCATGCGCTCTGCCGCGATGCGCAGAATGCGCATCCCTACGGTGGGCGCGTGCGAGAAAATCAGGCGGAAAGCGTGCAGCGTGAACACCATCAGGCGGGACGGCACAATGGCAATGGAATCGACCTGCGACTCCGTATCGTAGAGCAGCGCCATTTCGCCGCCGATAATGCCGCGCGGCGTGGTCCCCATCACCGTGGCCACCCCATTCAGGGTGCGGATAATCTGCAGTTCGCCTTCCAGCACAATGAAAAACTGCTCGGTGGGCACGTTTTCGCGGTGGAAGTATTCACCGCGTTCCAGCGTCACTTCGCTGCTGTTGGCCAGCAGCCACGCGAATTCCTCGCTTGCGACGCCCTCAAAAATCGGAAGCTGGTACAGCGTATCCATAAAATCAGCGCCCTTCGCTAAGATACTGGTGGACGAACTGAACGGCAATTGACCCCTCACCCACCGCAGACGCCACGCGCTTGATGGACTGCGCGCGCACATCGCCCACCACGAAAACGCCGGGCACGCTGGACTCCAGCAGATACGGGGCACGCGCCAGCGGCCATTCCCCGCGGCCTTTGTCGCCCTCCAGCAGCTGGGGCCCGGTGAGGACGAACCCGTTTTTATCGCGCCGGACGACGCCCGTCAGCCACTCCGTACACGGCACCGCGCCGATGAAAACAAACAATGCAGACGCCGCGAGCGTCTCGGTACGCCCGCTGGTCGCATCCTGAAGCGTCACCGTCTCCGGGCGTCCGTCGCCCGTCACCGCGCACACTTCGCTGTTCAGCCGCACCTCCACATTCTCAATCCGCTGGATGCGATCCACCAGATACTGCGACATTTTGGCTTCCAACGACTCCCCGCGCACCACCATAATCACCCGGCGCGCATAGCCAGAAAGGTATACCGCCGCCTGGCCTGCCGAATTGCCCGCCCCGATGACGATCACGTTCTGGTCGCGGCAGGTATCGGCTTCGGTCAGCGACGCGCCGTAATAGACCCCTGCGCCGGTGAGGTGTTCCAGCCCGGCGACATCGATCTTGCGGTAGGAGAGGCCCACGGCCACGATCACCGCGTGCGCGGCCACCTCGCCCCCATCCGCCAGCTTCACAAACCGGTATGGGCCTTCCACGCGCAGGCCCACCGCCTCCTGCGGCGAGAGGATCTCGACGCCAAACCGTTTGGCCTGCGTGGTGGCCCGGCGCGCCAGGTCACTGCCGCTGAGTCCAGAAGGAAAGCCCAGGTAATTCTCGATGCGTGAACTGGTGCCAGCCTGCCCGCCGGGCGCGTCGCGCTCAATCATCAGCGTGCGCAGCCCCTCGCTCGCGCCATACACCGCCGCCGCCCGCCCTGCCGGGCCGCCGCCCACAATCACCAGATCATAAAACGGCTGCCCTGCCTGCGTCCTCAGGCCCAGCTTTTCGGCGATGAACGCGGGCGCAGGCGTGCGCAGCACCTCGCCCTCAGGCATAATCACGGCTGGCAGCGCGCTGTCTTCAAGCTGAAACTGCTCGGCCAGCGCAACAGCTTCGGCTTCCCGCTCAATATCCAGGTAGAGATACGGGATCTGGTTGCGCGCCAGAAAATCCTTGATCTGGTGCGTTTCTGGCGACCAGCGATGGCCCACAATCCGAATGCCGCTGAACGGCGGGCGGTAGCTGGCCTGCCAATCGTCCAGCAGATCGTCCAGCACGGGGTACAGCGCCTGTTCGGGGGGATCCCACGGCTTAAGCAGATAGTGATGGACGGCGACGGTGTTAATGGCCTGGATCGCTGCGTCGGTATCGGCATAAGCGGTTAGCAGCGCGCGCTTGGCGTCTGGGTAAAGCCTGATGGCCTGCTCGAGAAACTCGACGCCGGTCATCTGCGGCATACGCTGATCCACCAGAAACAGCGCCACAGGTTCACTGCGCTGCTTAAGTTCACGCAGGGCATCCAGCGCCGCCCCGCCAGATTCCGCGCGGATAATGCGGTAGTTCTCGCCGTACCGGCGGCGCAGATCCCGGGCGATGGCGCTTAGCACGCCGGCATCGTCATCCACAGAGAGAATCACGGGTTTTACCATAGGGTGCGCTCCTGTTAAGAGAGAGACCCCCTAAGTATAGCAGTGCGGCACCCGCGCCCCCGAATTTCTTTCACAACTACTCAGCCATCGCCAGTGCGGCGTAACCACCCCGCCCCAAGGACCTGTGCATGACCACCCACCGCCACAAGGCATCCATTCCGCATCGCAACCTTCGACCGCCACCCCCTCGCCTGGCCGCGCAGCCCGGCAGCCTGAAGGGACTGAGCGGCACGCCTGCTGCCAGCCCGCACAACCCGTAGGGTTAAGCCACAGACGCCACCACACCACAGAAATTTAACGCGCTTAATATCGCACAAACCACTTAGATAATCTCACCTGTAATTCACCGCTCATCAATATTTGAATGTTGTTGGGATTTTTGCGTGAGGTACAGGAATGTGCTATGTTCTTGGCGGACTCCGCATGTTTAAAGTCGTACAGTAATGTAAACGATTCTTAACAGCGCGGGTTTGTTAATTAATATTTCTCTAAGGGAGGTTTACTCAATGGTAACCAAAGTATCCCGCATTGTTGTCCTGGTGCTGGTGCTGGGCCTCATCGTCGTGGGCGTCAACGCCCAGGATGGCGGCAAGCGCATTGTAACCGGCATCGCCATGGTGGGCGGAGACATTCCGACCATCGATCCCCAGTTGGCGGAAACCAGCTCGTCAATCGAAGTCATCAACCAGATCTTCGTCGGCCTGACGGCACAGGATGTCACCAACAACGCGCTCGTCGATGGCATGGCCTCGTTTGAAGCCGTGACCAACGACGACGGCACCGCCACCTACACGTTCACCATCACGCAGGGTGTGCCCTGGGTGAAATACAATGCCGACAGCGGCGCGGTCGAAGAAGTGACCGACGAAGCCGGCAGCGTCCGCTATGTGAACGCCAACGACTTCTACTATGGCATCATTCGCGGTTTGGATCCTCGCACGGCCTCGCCCTATTCCTACATCCCGATCAGCTTCATCACCGGCGCGGCAGAGTTCAACAGCGCCGAAACCACCGACGAAGCCGAACTCCAGGCGCTGGCCGATGCTGTGGGCGTCCGCGTTATCGATGACTACACCATCGAAATTGATGCCCCGCTGAACACCGCCTTCACCCCCTACATCTATGGCCTGTGGGTCATGCGCGCTGTCCCCCAGTGGGCCATCGAAGAATTCGGCGATGCCTGGGTCGAGCAGGAAAATATCCAGAGCTATGGGCCGTTTGCCGTCATGGAATGGGCACACGAAGAAAGCATCACCATCGTTAAGAATCCCTTCTGGCCCGGTGTCGGCGGCGTGCCCCAGGCGCTCGTAGACGAAGTTGTGTTCCGCTTCCTCGACCCCCAGCAGCAGCTTGCAGAATATGAAGCTGGCACCATGGACGCCATCGGGATCCCGCTGGAAGAAATCGACCGCATCAACGCCGACCCCGTCCTCAGCGCCGAACGCGTGAGCGGTGTGAACCCCTGCACCTACTACCTGGGCTTCGATAACACCGAAGCGCCCACAGACAACGTCCACCTGCGCCGCGCCCTGTCGCTGGCCATCGACCGTCAGACGATTGTCGATAACATCACCAAGCGCGGTGAACTCCCTGCCACGATGTTCACCCGCCCGGATGTCAACGCCGCCCCGAACAATGAAATGTTCCCAGACGCCGGTATCAGCTACGATCCCGAAGCTGCCCAGGCAGAATATGCTATCGCCCTCGAAGAACTGGGTGTGGCAGACGGCAACGAACTGCAACTGACCCTCTCCTACGGCGAAAGCGCCGGCCATGCCGCCATCGCCCAGGCCATTCAGCAGATGTGGAGCGACACACTCGGGCTGAACGTCACGCTTGACCCGCGCGACTCCAGCACCTACTTCGCCACCCTCAGCGAAGAAGCGCCGCCCATCTACCGCGCTGGCTGGTGCCAGGATTACCCCGATACCAACAGCTACGTCTACGATGTCTTCTACAGCGGCAGCTCGCAGAACGACACCGGCTTCGTCAACGAAGAATTCGACCAGCTCGTGACCGATGCGCGCACCCTCCTGGATAACGCCGAACGTCAGGCCATGTATGCCCGCGCCGAAGAAATCCTCAGCGACGAGCAGGCCGCCATCGCACCCATCTACTGGTACGCGCTGGCCCTCATGGTCAAGCCGGATGTCGAACGCGCCGCCAGCGTGACCGGCAACGAAGCGTACTATCTGTGGGATGTGAACCGCTAGAACGAACGGTTCTCGGTATACGGTATGAGGAAGGGCAGAGGGCACACTTCTGCCCTTCCTCAGCACCACACCCAACCCCCTGCCACACGGCGCGGCTGTCTCAGTCGCCCCAGGGTTTCAGCTTCTGCTGTGGTGGGTGGCCACCATGCTTAAAGAAACACGAGAAGCACCACCAAACCACGAAGTACAGGTAAGATGATGTCGAAATTTATTGCCCGCCGTTTCTTATGGATGATCCTGGTCCTGTTTGTGATCTCCCTCATCACCTTTACGCTGATGCGCAATGTTCCTGGTGGCCCCTTCGCGCGCGAAAAGAAATTGCCAGATGCCACCATTCGCATCCTCAACGAGAAATATAACCTCGACGCGCCCCTCCACGAGCAGTACCTGGACTATGTAGGCGATATCGTGCTGCCGCGCATTACCAGAGAGCGCGTCGTCTATTCAACCGCAGAAGATTACCTCGTCGTTATCCCGCTGCCGTTCCTGGGCGAAGAAGCCGCGCTGCGCTGGATGAACTTTGGCCCCACCTTCGGCTCGCGCAGCCGGTCGGTCAACGACATCTTCCGGGATAACCTGCCCATCTCCTTTCAGTTGGGTGTGGCCGCCCTCAGCGTCGCCCTTTCCATCGGCCTTCCGTTAGGCATCCTTTCTGCCCTCAACCGCAATACGTGGATCGACTATGCCGGCATGGGCACCGCCATCATGGGCGTCTCGGTGCCGGTCATCATCACCGCACCTGTGCTCCAATACCTCTTTGGTGTGCAGTGGCGGCTGCTCCCCGTCACCGGATGGGGCGAAGCCAAGCACGCCATACTGCCCGCCCTCGCGCTGGGTTTTGTGAACGCCGCGCTCATCGCACGCCTCACGCGCGCCAGCCTGCTGCAAGTGCTCAACGAAGACTACATCCGCACCGCACGCGCCAAAGGCCTTTCTGAGCGCGTGGTCATCTCCGTACATGCGCTCAAAAACAGCCTCATCCCGGTCATTACCATCATCGGGCCGCTGTTTGCCGCGCTCGTCACCGGGACGTTTGTCGTAGAAACCATTTTCGGCATCCCAGGCATGGGGCGCTATTTCGTCACCAGCATCACCGCGCGGGATTACCCCGTCATCATGGGCACCATCCTGCTGTATGCCTTCTTCCTCACGCTGATGAACCTGCTGGTCGATGTCGCCTATGCCTGGCTCGACCCGCGCATCCGCTACGATTAGCCGGGTGCCGCGCGGTGTTGGGTCCAGCGCGCTTATACCGAATAGACGGCGGTTCCGGGGCTGCAATCGCGGCAACCGCTCCATGTATGCAAGAGGGTTAGAGAGATTATGTCAGCCGTAAACACAAGCACAGCAACAGCCGGAAACGTCACCTCGCTGAAACCGCCGCCAGGGTCCAGCCTGTGGGTGGAATCCTGGAAGCGTATGCGCCGCAACAAGGCCGCGGTGGTGGGGGCTGTCATTATCCTGCTCAACATTCTGGCCGCGATCTTCGCCCCCGTCATCGCGCCCAAACCCTATGACCAGCAAACGCTGACGGACAATAACGCCGTGCCGCTGTGGGTAACGCGCGTCTTCCCCAACATGAAGCCGAAAGAAGAAGGCGGTTATGTCACCATCAGCGACGAGTACCTCATCGGCGCAGACAAGCTGGGACGCGATATGTGGAGCCGCATCGTGTATGGCACACGCATCTCGCTGACCGTAGCCCTGGTGGGGCCGCTCGTCAGCGTCATGGTGGGCATGGTGGTGGGGATGATCGCGGGTTACTGGGGCGGCGTCATCGATAATCTGCTCATGCGCTTTGTCGATATCATGTACGCGTTTCCAACACTCCTGTTTATTATTCTTCTGATGACTTTTTTTGACAGCACCTTCGCCGCGCCCGAACCCGGCACCTTTGCCTACAGCGTGGGCCAGTTGGATCTGGCCACCGGGGGGATGCTCTTCATCTTCATCGGCATCGGCCTAACGTCGTGGATGCAGATGGCGCGCCTGGTGCGCGGCCAGGTGCTTTCCGTGCGCCAGCAGGAATTTATCCAGGCCGCCCACGCGATGGGTGCCCCCACCCGCCGCATTATGGTCTCGCACATCCTGCCAAACATCCTGGGGCCGCTCATCGTGGCGGAATCGCTTACAATCCCGGCCTATATCTCGTATGAAGCGTTCCTCAGCTTCATCGGGCTGGGCGTTAACCCGCCCGTGCCCAGTTGGGGCAGCATGATCGCTGAGGGGTCGCGTTCGGTAAGCAGCTACCCGAATCAGGCGGTCTTCCCCGCCATTGCCCTGTTCATGATTATGTTCGCGTTTAACTTTCTGGGAGATGGGCTGCGCGACGCGCTCGATCCGCGTATGCGCGGCGTGGAGTAGTACCGCAGCACAACACTAACCGGGGTCGCAGGGGGCTTTGCTCCCTGCCGGGGTCACACGTCCAGCGCCCCTGGCACCACCCCCATTGACCCATTAACCTGTTCGCCCGCACCACCCACAACACTAACCGGGAACACGTATTCCCCGGCATGGGGCTATTCACCAGCGGCGAGCGCCCGCTCTACGGCGTCCACCAGGTCTGCCGCGCTGAACGGTTTAGTCAGGGTGACGGCGATATTGTCATACGTCTCGCTGGCGCTGGGAACAGCCTGTGCAGACGCCGTCACCACCACCACCGGGATCTGCGCCAGGCGATTGTCGTCCTGCATCTGTTTCAGCAGGTCCCACCCGCTTATGCCCGGCAGCAGCACATCCAGCACCACAACATCTGCTGTGTGCGTTTGCAGCGCGTGCAGCCCTTCTTCTGCGCTCCCCACAATAATCACCTCAAACCCGCGCACTTCAAGGTTCGTGGCAATGAACTTCTGGATGTTAACCTCATCTTCCACAATCACCACTGTCGCCATGTGAAATCCTCGTCAGTCATCGAAATTGGCGCGAGATACCCCTGGCTTTAGGGATGGGGATGCTTACGCGATTGGATAGAAGGCAGTTCGTCCTCAACCGTCGAAAATGAGGGGGTGAGGGCTTCAGGCGCACAACAGACCAGTACATGGTTGCTGCTGATTTTGAAAAACGTAAAGGAACATCATGATTATGACACAATCGCGCCGCAATACAAGAAAGTCCATAACTGCTCCAGGGGTTGTTGCAAAGTTGGGGTGCCAGGGGAACCAAGTCCCCTCCACTTACTTCGTTCGGTGATTATGTGGTCTGGTGGTTGCAAAGTTGGGGTGCCAGGGGAACCAAGTCCCCTGGCAC
>CAZQIJ010000183.1:3760-8698 GCA_964592955.1 uncultured Anaerolineaceae bacterium | reverse complement strand
CCTTACACCCTCGCTCTCCCGCACGCAGCAGCATAAGACTTCCGATGAGGTCTGAGGTGGGGAGCGAGGGGGAGGCGTCGGAGGTCGCCAGCGGGGCCATTTCCCTTATGCGGTGGGCATTCCCCCGTCTCCGCGTGTTTACGCGGTTCGTGAACCGCCCCTACGAAATTACGGTGTAGGGGCGCGCACCTGCGCGCCCGCCGCCCTGCCCTGCCCTGCCTCAGCCGCAAACGACGAAACACGTAGACGCCGAAACACGTATAGGCATGCAGCACCGCGCAGAGGTTGCGAAACCGTAACCCGTTCGTGACCGGGGCGCACTGTCGCACGTGAATAATGAACGCGTGACACCCGCACAGGCTTGTCGTACAATCACGAGGGATTCAACAGGAACAACGTCTGATGCTGCGACTATTCGATATTCTGGGGTTCACGCTGGAACGGCTGTGGCAAAACCGCGTGCTCGTCTTCTGGGCGCTGGTGGGGCTTAGCGCCGCCGCCACACTCTCGCTGAGCCTGGTGCTTTATGTGGACGCCGTCAACACCGATCTCCTCATCTCCCGCCTGAATAATCCGCCGTTTGCGTTCCGCTTTCGTTATCTGGGGGACTGGGAAGGCAACATCAGCGCAGACGTGCAGGCCCGCGCCGCAGATGCCGTGCAGCAGCGTTTCATCGGCGGCATTGGCCTGGCCACCCTGCGGGAGTCTCAGTTTGTGCGCGGGCCGGTGCTGCGTACCGCCGGGCGGGATGGCAACGACAATTCGATTTCGTTCGGCGCGTTCAACATCGGCGTGCTGCAAGGCGCAGAGGACCTGATCGAGATCACGGCTGGCGCGTGGCCGCCTGAACCCCCCGCAAACACGCCGCCAGACGCAGACACCGCCGGGGCGATCCCGCTGCTGCTGCACGAGAACTTCCTCTATGAGATGGGCATTCAGGTGGGCGATACCGTCGCGGCGCAAACCCCGGACGGCGCGCGCATCGCCTTTGAGGTGGCCGCGCTGTGGCGTCCGCGCAGCGCAGCAGACCCCAACTGGCTGTTCACGCCGCGCTTCTTCGAGGAAATCCTGCTGCTTCAGACGGCAGACTTTGAGACGCTGATCGCCGGCCAGGAAAACCCCATCACCGAAAGCGCGTGGGGGGTGGTCTTCGACGGGCGCGACGTGCGCACCTCCGATGTGCCCATCATGCTGGGCGCAATCAGCGGCGGCGAACGCGCCATGCCCGATACCCTGCCCGGCGTGCGCATGGATGTTTCCCCGCGCGATGGCCTTCAGCGCTTTACCGATGAAGTGACGCGCCTCACGCAGCAGCTCGTCCTGGTGATTCTGCCGGTGGGTGGGCTGGTGCTGTATTTTGTATCGCTGGTGGCCGGGCTGCTGGTCACACGGCAGCGCGGCGAAGACGCAGTGCTGCGCAGCCGCGGCATGGGCCGCCGCGCGCTGCTGGCCGTGCATGTGCTGGAATGGCTGATTCTGGCCGGGAGCGCCTTCGGCATCGGGCTGGCCGCCGCGCCCTATGTGGTGCGGCTCATCGGCCAAACCACCTCGTTCCTGCAATTTGACCCCACGCTGCCGCTGCTGGAAATCACCTTTACCGAACAGGCGCTGGCCGTGGGCCTGGGCACCGCGCTGATCGCGGCCAGCTCCGGGCTGTTTCTGGCGTGGCGCTCCACCCGGCAAAACATCACCAGCTACACGCGCCAGTCTGCACGGGCGGCGCAGGCCTGGTGGCAGCGCACCTACCTGGATCTGTTCGCGCTGGTGCCCGGCGTCTATGTCTATTACACGCTGCTTCAGCGCGGCGGCCTGGTGACCACCGCGGATAACCCCTTCGGCGACCCGCTCACATTCCTCGGCCCCACGCTTTTCGCCCTGGGCACCACGCTGCTGTTTCTGCGCGTGTGGCCGTTTCTGCTCAACATCGGCGCGCGGCTGATGAACTATACCACCAGCATCAGCATCCTGATGGCGCTGCGCGAACTGACGCGCTCCATCGGGCGCTATCGTGGCACGCTGCTGATGATGTGTTTCACGCTCAGCCTCACCGGAATCACGGCGTCGATGGCCAGCACCATCGACAGCAGCCTGCGCGATACCATCGATTACCGCATCGGCGCAGACGCGGTGCTCATCACCGCCATCGACGCCGAAACCGTGCAGGAAGAAGCCGACGACGGCAGCCAGCCCACGCTCACGGTCACAGGCTATAACGTGCTGCCGGTCGATGATCTGGTGGAGATCGACGGCGTGCGCCATGTGAGCCGCATCGGGCGCTACGACGGGCGCATTACGCTGGCATCGCGCCGCATCGACGGCACGGTCATCGGCGTAGACCGCGCCACGCTGGCCGCGGTGGCCTATTCCCGCGCAGACTACAGCGATCTGCCCTACGCAGACCTGTTTAACCTGCTGGCCAACAATCGCGGCGGGGTCATCCTCAGCCGCCAGGTGGCCGAAGCCAACAATATCCTCATCAATCAGCGCATCACGATGGCCGTCAGCAGCCTCAGCGAATTCTATGAAACAGAGGTCACGGTGGTGGGCTTCATCGATTACTTCCCCACCGTGAACCCCGGCGACGGCCTGTTTCTGATCGCCAACCTCGACCCGATCTTTGAGCTGGTCGGCACGCCGCTGCCGCATGATGTGTGGCTGGATGTGGAGCCAGGTACCGACCTGGCGGCGCTTAAAGAAGCCGTGCGCGCCATCGATTTTCCGGTCATCGAGTGGCAGGACCCGCAGAGCGCACTGCGCGCCGCCCAGGCAGAACCGGCGCGGCGCGGGGTGCTGGGCTTTCTGTCGGTGGGGTTCGTCGCCTCCATCGTGCTTACGCTGGTGGCCACCATCATCCAGAACACCGTTTCGTTCCGCGCCCAGAAGATCCAGTTGGGGTCGCTGCGCGCGATGGGACTCAACGGGCTGGCCGTCAGCCTGTACCTGATCCTGATTCAGGGCATTTCTGCCACCAGCGGCATTTTGGGCGGCACGGCCATCGGCGTGACCACCACGCTGTTGTTTCTGCCGCTCATGGATTTCAGCGGCGGGCTGCCGCCGTACCTGGTGCGCGTGGCATGGGGGCAGATCTTCCTGGTGTACCTGGTGTTCGCCGGGATCCTGTTTGCCGTGACGCTGTTCACCACCCTCCTCGTCAGCCGCGAGCAGTTGGCGACGGTGGTCAAGCTGGGGGATGTATGATGGTGAATGATCGTTGGCGCGGGGCCAGCGATTTGGCGGCGCAGGGGTCCGCGCCCAAGGATACACGCTTAGTCTGTAGTGGCACCACGCGCACCCAACCTAAGGAGACACACGTCTTGAAGCAAGCAGTACGGTTCAGCAGCATGGCTGCGCTCATCGTCGCGCTAAGCGCCTGTGCGGGCCAGGGCACCACTTTGCCCGGCAGCGCGGCACAGGCGCAGGTCGCCCCCACATCCACCCCCGCACCCACCGCCCCGGCGCTGGCGCGGCCCACCGTCGTCGTCCAGCGCGGCAGCGTCGAAGAGAGGCTGGAATTCAGCGGGCGCTGGCTGCCGCGCGACCAGGTTGAGCTGGCCTTTGAGGTGGCCGGGAACGTGCGCCGCGTAGAGATCCGCCGCGACGACACCGTTAGCGCCGGGCAGCTTCTGGCGGATCTTCAGATTGACGAACTCGAACGCAGCCTGCAATCTGAACAGCTCTCGCTCGAAACCGCGCTGGCAAACCTGGAGAGCGGCACTGAATCCAGCGGCGACAGCGTGGCAGATGCGCAGATCGCGCTGGCCAATGCGCGCATCCAGTTGGAGTCTGCGCGCAGCAGCCGCAACTGGACGAGCGTCGCCAGCGCCGAACTGAGCCTTCAGGACGCCGAACGCGCCCTGGACGAAGCGCAGCGCGCCTACGACGAAGCCATCAGCCGGGCAGATACGCCGGCCAGCCAGACCACCCAGGCGTACCAGAGCCTGCAGGATGCACAGCAGCGCGTGCGCTCTGCGCAGATTTCCTACTGGCAGGCCGCGCAGTCCTATAACAACGAAGAATTCAACCTCGCCCAGCAGGAGAATTCCGTCATCCAGGCAGAGCTGCGCTTGCAGCAGGCCATCGAGGGCGGCAGCAGCGATCCGCAGGCGCTGCAAAACGTGCGCGCCTCGCAGCTTCGCATCGACCAGCTCAACGCGCAGATCCGGCAGTCGTCGCTTTATGCGCCCATCGATGGCGTGGTGCTGCGGGTCGATATCCAGCCAGCAGACCAGGTGCAGGCCTTCGATGCCGTCATCACCATCGGGCGGCCCGAACCGCGCGAAGTGGTGGCCGAAAGCGTGCCCTTCAGCGATATCAACCGCCTCAACCAGGGGCAGATTGGGGTGTGCCAGGTGGCCAACCAGGACGATACCGCCGTGCAGTGCCTCATCCGGCGGCTGCCGCTGGCGTCCACCGACCCGGACCAGGATGTGCGCGTGGCCGCCGATATGGCGGATCTGGCGCAGCCGGGCGCGCTGATCGAGGTCGCCATGCCGCTTCAGGTGCGGGAAAACGTGCTGTGGCTGCCGCCGTCTGCCGTGCGGACCTTCCAGGGGCGGCGCTTCGTGCTCATCCAGCTCCCGGACGGCGAGCGCCGTGTCGATGTGGAGGTGGGGCTCGAAACCGATGAGCGCGCAGAGATCGTCAGCGGCCTCAGCGAGGGCGATGTGGTGATCCTGCCGTAAGCAGGGGGGGCAGGGTGCCAGGGGAACAAGTCCCCTGGCTAGCGCAGGGTCTGGTTGCGAAAGGTTGGACACCCACTAAAGTGGGCAGCCCACACGAGGTGGGTAGCAGGAACCTGACTGCCTGCAAGAGCGAACCAGGGCAGGGTGCCAGGGGCAGGGTTCCCCTGGCTAGCGCAGGGTCTGGTTGCGAAAGGTTGGACACCCACACGAGGTGGGTAGCCCACACGAGGTGGGTAGCCCACACGAGGTGGGTAGC